>JACCYP010000338.1 GCA_013696425.1 Thermoleophilaceae bacterium | reverse complement strand
GCCACGAGCTCCGGCTCGTCGAAGTCTGGCCACAGCGCATCGGTGAACACCAGCTCCGAGTACGCGCATTGCCACAGCAGGAAGTTCGAGATACGCCGCTCGCCGCTCGTGCGGATGAGTAGCTCGGGATCGGTCATTTCAGGGGCGTAGAGAAGCTTCGCGAACTCCTCCTCCCCACCTTCGCCGAACGCGCGCGCGGCGTCCACGATCTCCGCGCGGCCGCCGTAGTTGAAGGCCACCCACAGAACCATGCGCTCGCGGTCGAGCGTCTCCGCCTCGGCCCAGTCCATCGCCGCACGGAGGTCCTCGGACACCTCGTCGCGGCGCCCGAGGAACCGCATCCGCACCCCCTTTTCCTTGAGCTCGGGCGTCTCGGAGGAGATGAGCTCGGCGAACATCGCCATCAGCCCGTCGACCTCCTCGCGTGGGCGGGTCCAGTTCTCGGTTGAGAAGGCATAGACCGTAAGCTCCTCGAGGCCGTGCTTCACACCGTGGCGGACGGTGCGCTTGAGCGCGCGGGCACCCTCGCGGTGGCCGGCTAGCACGGGCATGTCGTGCTCGCGCGCCCAGCGCGCGTTGCCGTCCATGATTATCGCGACGTAGCGCGCCGACACCCCGGGCGCGCCTCAGACCTCGAGGATCTCTGTTTCCTTGCCCTGCAGCGAGGCGTCGACCTCGCCGATGCGCGCGTCGGTGAGCTTCTGTAGCTCGGCCTCGGCGCGGTGCTCGTCGTCGGAGCCGACCTCGCCCTCCTTCTTGAGCTCGCGCAGGTCGTGCATCACGTCGCGGCGGATGTTGCGGATGGCAACCTTGCCCTCCTCGGCGATGCCGTGGACGATCTTCACGAGCTCCTTGCGCCGCTCCTCGGTGAGCTCGGGGATCGAGAGCCTGATCAGCGCGCCGTCGTTTGAGGGCGTGAGGCCGATCTCGGACTCGATGATCGCCTTCTCGATGGCCCCGATAGAACCCTTGTCGTAAGGCGTGACGGTGAGCAGCCGCGCTTCGGACGCCGAGATGTTCGCGAGCTGCTTGAGCGGGGTCTGGGCGCCGTAGTAGTCGACCTCGACCCGGTCGAGCAGCTGTGGCGAGGCGCGGCCGGTTCGCACCGTGCCGAACTCCGTGCGCGTCGCCTCCACGGACTTCTGCATCCGCTCGGCCGCGTCCTCGAGGAGCTCCTCCATCATGTCGAAACCAGTGTTCCCACTCGCTCGCCGGACACTATCCGGTCGATGTTCGCGTCGCCGTCCATGTTGAAGACGTAGATCGGCAGCGAGTTGTCCATGCAGAGCGAGAGCGCCGTCGAGTCCATCACCGCGAGCCGCTGCTCGATCGCCGAGCGGTGGGTGATCTCGGGGATGAACTTCGCATCCGGTTGCTCGCGCGGATCGGCGTCGTAGACCCCCTCCACCCCGTGCTTGGCCATCAGCAGCGCCTCGGCGTGGATCTCGAGTGCGCGCAGGGCGGCGGCGGTGTCGGTAGTGAAGAACGGGTTGCCGGTGCCCGCGGCGAAGATCACGATCCGTCCCTTCTCGAGGTGGCGGATCGCCTTGCGCCGGATGTAGCTCTCGGCCACCTCCTGGATGTCGAGCGCGGACTGCACGCGCGTGTGGGCTCCCTGGCGCTCGAGCGCGTCCTGGAGCGCGAGTGCGTTCAGCACCGTGGCGAGCATCCCCATGTAGTCGCCGGTCGAGCGATCCATGCCGACCGCCGTTCCGGCCAGGCCGCGGAAGATGTTCCCGCCGCCCACCACGATCCCGATCTCGACTCCGCGCTCGGCCACGGCCTTCACCTCGGCGGCGATCGCGTCTATGCGGTCGGGATCGGTGCCGAACTGCCGGTCACCCATGAGGGCTTCGCCCGAGAGCTTGAGGAGCACTCGCCGGAACGCGGGCTTGGTTCCGTTCTCCGGCATCGCGGCCTACCCTAGCCGCGCAGCGGAGGCGGGGGTACCCAGCCTCCGAAGGTGCGCTCGAGGTAGCGCGCAACGGCGATCGACACATGGTCGCGGCCGCGGCCCGCGGCCACCTGCACACCGAGCGGGATACCGTCGGAGTTGAGGCCCATCGGCACCTCGGTCACGGGCACACGCGCGAGGTTGAAGATCGCGGCCGGGAGGATCCACCATCCCCGGCCGACGGTGCGCCCGTGCTTGGGCGCCGGGGTGAACAGGGGCGGATGCAGGAGCACGCCGTCGCCGATCTTCTCGGCGATCTCGTCGGCGATGCCGTGGCTGGCCTCGAGCACCTTCTCCGAGCGGCTCCTCGGCGTGAGGCGGTCGGCGATCTTCTCGATGGTGTGGGTGAACCGCAGCGCAACCGTGTGGTCGCCGCCGCGGCGGAACACAC
>JACCYP010000318.1 GCA_013696425.1 Thermoleophilaceae bacterium | reverse complement strand
TCATGTGCGTGTGCATGCCCGAGCCGTTCTCGCCGTAGAGCGGCTTGGGCATGAACGTCGCATGCCAGCCGTACTTCATCGCGTACTCCTTGACCGTTATGCGATAGGTCATGCAGTCGTCGGCCATCCGCAGCGCGGGCGCGTAGCGCATGTCGATCTCGTGCTGGGACGGTCCGACCTCGTGATGGGTGTACTCGACGTGGATGCCCAGCTGCTCGAGCGCGAGCACGGTCTCGCGGCGCACGTCCGACCCGGCGTCGAGCGTGGTGAGGTCGAAGTAGCCGCCCTCGTCGAGCACCTCGGTGGACCTCGAGTCCTTGAACAGGAAGTACTCGAGCTCGGGGCCCACGTTGAAGGTGTCAAAGCCCATCGAGGCCGCCCGCGTGAGCGCCCGGCGCAGGACATGACGCGGGTCGCCCTCATACGGCGTGCGCTCCGGGGTGAGCACGTCGCAGAACATGCGCGCCACGCCCTGCTCCTCCGGGCGCCAGGGGAGCACCTTGAAGGTGGTCGGGTCGGGCATCGCGATCATGTCCGACTCCTCGATCGCGTTGAAGCCGGTGATCGAGGAGCCGTCGAAGCCCATGCCGCCCTCGAAGGCGTCGTCGAGCTCGGCCGCACCGACCGAGAAACTCTTCAGCTGGCCCAGGATGTCGGTGAACCAGAACCGGATGAAGCGGATGTCCCGCTCCTCCACGATTGCCTTGACGTCCTCGGCGGTCTTCGGTTGGTCGCTCATTGCGAGCGATCCTAGCTGTCCGGCGTTCGACAGATTGTCGACCGCCGGTGGACCGTCAGGTGCAGTTGCGCTGCGCCCAGAACTTCAGCCCGTGGACCACCGGCTCGAGCTCGCGGCCCTTCCTCGTGAGCGTGTAGAGCCCGTCCTCGCGCGCCACGATCCCCTCCCCTTCGAGCTCCTTCAGGCGCTCGGAGAGCAGCCGGTCGGAGAGGTCGGGCACGAGCTGGCCGACCTCGGAGAAACGCAGCGGGCCGTCGAGCAGCACGAGCAGGATCGCGCCGGTCCACCGCTTGCCGATCAGCTCCACCGCGTGGTGGTACTTGTGGCAGCAGCCGGAGCGCTGCGTGACTGGTACTCGCTCCTCCCCGGAACGAGCCTCTACGTCAGGCATATACATAAGAGTACCTTCGCGGGCATCCGTGCCCGCGCCTGTTGAGACTGGCTCCATCCGATCGCCGTTTTCGGTCAGGCTGCCTGAAGACCTACCCGGCCTTCCTCGGCCGAGCCGTCGACAGGCACGTCGCCGGCGCGCGTGACGAGGTTCATGAACGTGTCGAGCGCCACGTGAGCCACGGCCTCGAGCAGATGCTCGTCGCTCCACCCCGCCTCGCGCGCCTCCTCGATCACATGGGCCTTCGGCGGACCGTCTGATTCGACGAGCGCCCGCACGTACCGCAGCAGCGCCGCCTCGTTCTCGTCGCGCGAGTCCCATTCGCGCGCGAGGGCGACCTCGTCGATGCCGAGGCCGGCCTGGCGCGCGGTGCGCAGCACCTGCGCGAGCGCATAGTCGGAGCCCTGGCTCTGGGCTACCGCAAGCGCAACCCGCTGCTGGGTCTGGACCGAGAGCTCGCCGCGGCGGAGCTCCGATCGGAAGCGGGCGTAGGCCCTCAGCGAGGCCGGGGAGCCGGCTAGCACACCTATGAAGTTCGACAACTGGCCTCCCCCTGCCGTGGCGCCCCTGAGCACCGGGACGCTGCCCTCGGGGGCGGTCAGCTCGTCGTGGACTTGGAACCGGCTCTCCTTAGTCTTCATGGGCTGCCTCCGGTCGTGCTTACGTACCGTAAGTATACGGAGTCCGCGGAGCTTCGGATCAGGGAGCGCGGTCGTACCCGAACAGCTCGCCGTCCTGGGCCGCCCGCGTGAGCAGCCGGCCGTCGGCCGAGATGTTCCACGAGCTGCGCGTGAGTGCACCCGAACGGCAGCCCGGAGGCTGCAGGAAGGTCTGGATCGTGCCGGTGTAGAGGCCCGGGGCCAGCGGCGCCAAACGCCAGACGATCGTGCCCGCGGGGATGGTGCAGCCGTTGGCGATCACGTAGGCCTCGCGGGCCGTGCCCACGAAACGCCTGCCGACCTTCTTGACGATCACTCCCGCCCCGTGGCGGGTCCAGGCCTGAACCACCGGGTCGTCGTCGAGCACCTCGAGCGGCACCCGCTTGTAGGTGGCGGCGCGCTTGCGGGCTGGGCGCTCGGTGAACTTGGAGTCGCTCGTGACCTCCAGCGAGGACTTCACGTACTTGCCCTTGCAGGTGCCGTTGTCGATCACCAGGGACTTGCCGGTCCAGACGTCCTTCGCGCCGTCGGCGCGGTTGAACTTGAACCCGGACAGGATCTTCAGGCCCGCCCGGACGCGGCATCCACGCAGCTGGAAGGTCTCCGTGGTCCGGCCGACCACGGTGGTGCCGTTGCGCTCGAGCTCGAAGCTCGCACGGGCGAAGCTCCACTCGCCGCCCAGCTCGAAGCGGGGGTCGGCGGCCGAGGCTCCGGCAGGCACGAGCAGGCACATCATCGTCGCGAGCAGGCACGCCCGCACGGTCAAGGAAAGTCGATTCACCTGACTAGTAACCCGCGCGGACCCGTGAGGTCGCGCTCATCGCTCATATGCAGGGGTTTCCACCTGTTATCTAGGATCCCGGGCATGCAGACCGCCGTGGTGACCGGGGCCGGACGCGGAATGGGCCGGGCGATCGCGGAGCGGCTCGCCGCCCACGGCCTCTCCGTGCTCGCGACCGATGTCGATGCCGCCGCGGCGCAGGAGACTGCGTCGAAGCTCGGCTCGGGCGCCTGGTCGGCCGCACTCGACGTGCGCGACCCCGGGGCCTGCCGGGCGGTCGCGGGCGAAGCCGCCGCCAAGGCCCCGCTCACCGTCTGGGTGAACAACGCGGGCATCCTACGCACCGAACACGCATGGGAGCACCCGGACGCAGACGTGGCCCTGATGGTCGATGTGAACCTGCGCGGCGTGATCAACGGCTCGCGGGCGGCCATCGGAGCGATGGCCGGGCCCGGGCGGATTCTCAACATGGCGTCGCTCTCAGCCTTCGGCCCCGTTCAGGGCCTGGCGATCTACACCTCCACGAAGTGGGCCGTGCTCGGCTTCTCGCTTTCCCTCGAGGGCGACATGCGCGATGCGGGCCGGCCGATCGAGATCCGGACCTACTGTCCCGACGTGGTCGACACCACGATGGTCCACGACATCGCCAACCGTCCCGAGGCGGCGATCGAGTTCTCGGGATCGCGCTGGCTGAGCGTCGACGAGGCGGCCGATGCCGCGGTCGATCTGCTCTACGGCAAGCGCCTCTTCGCGGCCACGCCGCGCGGCCGGATGTGGCTGGCGTCCGTGGGCCGGGTGGCGCCACGCGTGGGCATGGCCCTACTGCCGCTGATCAAGAAGGCCGGCGAGCGAAACCGGCGCAAGTGGCAGGCGGGCGACTGGTAGCGCTTACTTCTGCGCGACCGACGCCACGTAGGCCGCAACGTCATCCGCGTCCTCACCGACGAGCAGCGCCTTCGGCATCCGCGCCCCGTCCTCGGTGCCGCCGTTCTCGATGGCCGCGGTGACCCGGTCCGGGGTCATCTTGCCGATCTCATCCAGGTTCGGACCCGTCACCCCGCGCGCGTTGACCGCGGCGAGGCTGTGGCAGCTCTTGCAGGTCTGCTCGAAGAGGGTCTTGCCCTCCTCTACATCAGCGTCGGCGAGCTCGTCGCTGCGCAGCGCGGCGGTGCCGCCCGCCTTCTCCTCTCCCCCAGCCAGCACCAGCGCCGGCACGGCGATGCCGGCCCCGACGTAGATGAGGACGATCACCACGGCGAACCCGCGCCCGCCCTTGGTGAGGTAGGCCTGACGGGCCGCGCCGGGACCGCCGGAGAACGCGACGAACAGGATCCCCACGCCCACGAGGACCCACGGGATTAGGAAGAGAGCGATGCCCATGCGGGCGGGATCTTATTAGGCCGCAGCGGCGGCAGGAGTGTCGAGTTCGTCGCGCACGCGATCGAGCGACTGGCGGATGAGGCGGGACACGTGCATCTGGGAAATCCCGACGCGTTCCGCGATCTCCGACTGGGTGAGACCTTCGAAGAAACGCATGTGGAGAATCGCCCGTTCGCGCTCCGGAAGGGCGCCGAGGCCCTGGCGGAGCAGGTGCCGCTCCTCGGTGCGGTCATAGCCGCCCTCGACCTCCCCCAGCGCGTCCATCGGGCTCGGAAAGTCGTCGTCGTCGTCGGAGGAATCCGAGAGCGAGATGGCCGTGTAGGCGCGCGAGGACTCGAGTGCCTCGACCACCTGTTCGGCTGTGGACGTGGTCGCCTCCGCGAGTTCCTCGACGTTCGGCGAGCGCCCCAGACGCACGGTGAGCTCGTCGACCACACGTGAAAGCTTTACGTTCAGCTCCTGCACGTCGCGCGGCACGCGCATGGACCAGCCCTTGTCGCGGAAGTGGCGCTTGATCTCGCCGAGGATGTTCGGTCCCGCGTAGGTCGAGAGGCCGACGCCGTACTTGCCGTCGAAGCGGTCGATGGCCTTGATCAGTCCCATGCAGCCGACCTGCGTCAGATCCTCGACCGCCTCGCCCTTGTGGGCGTAGCGCTGGGCGAGCCGGCGCACGAGCCCGAGGTGGCGCTCGATCAGGATCTGGCGGCAGTCCACCTCGCCGCCCTCGTGGTAGCGGCGCAACAGCTCGCCGTCCGTGGTGGCGGGGTCGACGACAAGCGGGTGTTCGAGCGTGGCGGTCATCCAACCGCGGCCTCCTTGCGGGCGCGCTTCCAGGAACCGAACGCGGTGAAGACGTCACCGAGCGGCGGCAGGGATTCGTCCTCGAGCGCGGTCTGCTGGTAGTCGACCATCAGCAGCCGCTCGGGGCGCGCGCCGCGGCGCTCGGCCACGGAGCGGATGGCCTCGCGCACGCGGTCGGGCGAGGCCTCTTCGCCCGCCTCGGAGTGCTTGGCGCGGTGTGCGAAGACTCCGGCTGCGGTGCCGCGGGCGCCGGGGTTCGCGTCGGCGCTCTGCCGGCCGCGGCCGGGGCCGATCAGAAGGCGGCAGTGCCTGCAGCGCGTGGGTGCGGGCGGCCACGGCTGCTCCACTCCGGCCTCCACGAGCAGGAAGCAGTGCGGGCAGAAGGCCTGGTCACTGGCCTCTTCCAGTTCGATGTCCTGCGCGTTGCTGATGGCTTGCGGCATCCCGTGCATTCCTCCCACAGCACTATTCGCCCGTTGGGCGCGCTTATAAACCCGACCCGCTGTTCCGGCGAGAAGGGGGGATGTCGGCTATACCCCGATTGTCAGCGGCGCGGGTGAACCGAGAACGGCCCGAGCTCGAACAGGGGCGAGCGCCGGCGCCGGCGTCTGGCGGAGAGCACCACGGCCGCGAGGGCCACTCCCGCGACAGCTGCCGCCGCCGGTACGGCGACCTTGCGCACGCGCACGACAAGCTCGGCGCGCGTGTCCTGCGCCGTCTGTGCAAGCTCGTCGACGCTCGCGCGCAGCTCCTCGCGTGTGGCCTCCACGGTCTCGCGCTGCGCTTCGACTCGGTCGTCAGCCATCAGGAGGCGAGCGTCACGAGGTCGGGCGCGTCGGCCCCGCCCTCTTCGGCGAAGTACTGGTCGACCGAGCGGGCACACTGGCGGCCTTCGGCAATGGCCCAGACCACGAGCGACTGCCCGCGGCGCGCGTCACCGCAGGCGAACACTCCGGGCACCGAGGCCGCGTAGCCCTTGTCGGCGACGTTGCCGCGCGCGTCGAGCTCCACGCCGAGCTGCTCGACGAAGCCCTCGTGCTGGGCATGCAGGAAGCCCATGGCGAGCAGCACGAGATCGGCCTTCACCTCGAACTCGGTGCCGTCGATCGCATCGAAGGTCGGCGGTCCGGCCACCTTCGCGCCGTGGAGGGTGGTGACCCGGCCCTCCTCGCCGCTGAAGTGGGTGGTGCTCACGCCCCAGTCGCGCTCGCCACCCTCCTCGTGGGCGGGCGAGGTGCGCTTGATCATCGGCCACTGCGGCCACGGCGTGCGGTCCTCGGGGCGCGTGCCGGGGGGCTCGGGCATCAGCTCGTACTGGGTGATGCTGGCGGCGTTCTCGCGGTGTGAGTTGCCGAGGCAGTCCGCGCCGGTGTCGCCGCCGCCGATGATGATCACGTGCTTCCCGGCGGCCGAGATCGGCCTCGGCGGCCCGGAGTCCCCGGCCACCCAGCGGTTGCGCTGCTCGAGGTACTCCATTGCGAAGTGGATGCCGTCGAGGTCGCGGCCGGGCACGGGCAGGTCGCGCGGGACAGTGGAACCGGTGGAGATCACGATCGCGTCGAAGCTGCGCATGAGCTCCTCCGCGCTCACGTCGCGCCCGACGTCGACGCCCGGAGCCATCTTCACGCCCTCGGCCTCGAGCAGGTCCACGCGGCGCTGGACGACGCGCTTCTCGAGCTTGAAGTCGGGGATCCCATAGCGCAGCAGGCCGCCGATGCGGTCAGCGCGCTCGTAGAGCGTCACCTCGTGGCCCATCTGGTTGAGCTCGGCGGCGGCGGCCATCCCGGCCGGCCCGGAGCCGACCACGGCCACGGTGCGCCCGCTGCGCACGGGCGGCGGCTGGGCCACGACCCAGCCCTCCTCGAAGGCACGGTCGATGATCGACACCTCGATCTGCTTGATGGTCACCGGATCGTCGTTGATGTCGAGCACGCAGGCCGCCTCGCACGGTGCCGGGCAGATGCGGCCGGTGAACTCGGGGAAGTTGTTCGTCGCGTGCAGCGCGCCGATGGCTTCCTTCCAGTTGTCGCGGTAGACGAGGTCGTTCCAGTCCGGGATGAGGTTGCCCAGCGGGCAGCCCTGGTGGCAGAAGGGCACGCCGCACTCCATGCAGCGCGCACCCTGCTCGCGCAGCTCGGGATCGGGCAGGCGCTGCTGGTACTCGTGGAAGTCGCGCACGCGCTCGGGCACGGGCCGCTTGGGGCCGTTCACCCGGTGGATCTTCAGGAAGCCGCCTACCTCACCCACTGCCGTGCTCAGGGCTCCTCTCATCCGGCATCGCCGCAGAGGGCGCCACGCCGATCGGCTGGTCTGCGATGGGCTCCTCGGCGACCGGGCGGCTGCCGTCCTGATCACCGTTCGAGGCCGCGCGCTCGGCGCGCTCGCGCAGCACCCGCTTGAAGTCGACGGGCATCACCTTCACCCAGGCGCCGCGCAGGGCGTCCCAGTCGGCGAGCACGCGCTGGGCAACCGCGGACCCGGTGCGCTCGCGATGCTCCTCCACGAGCTCGCGCAGATCGGAGAAGTCCTCCTCGCCTGGCGGCTCGAGGTCCACAATCTCCTGGTTGCAGCGGACGGGGAACTCGCCCTCGGGGTCGAGCACGAACGCCATGCCACCGGACATGCCCGCGGCGAAGTTGCGGCCGGTCTGTCCGAGGATCACGACCTTGCCGCCGGTCATGTACTCACAGCCGTGGTCACCGACGCCCTCGACGACCGCATGGGCGCCGGAGTTGCGCACGCAGAAGCGCTCGCCCGCGAGCCCGTTGAAAAACGCCTTGCCCGACGTCGCGCCGTAGAGGACGGTGTTGCCGACCACGACGTTCTCCTCGGCCTTGAACCTGGTTCCCGCGGGCGGACGGACGGTGACGACTCCGCCCGAGAGGCCCTTGCCCGTGTAGTCGTTGGCGTCGCCGTTCAGGGTGAGGTCGATTCCAGGCGCGAGCCAGCCGCCGAAGGACTGGCCGCCGGCGCCGGTGAGCTCGATCTCGATGGTGCCCGCCGGGAGGCCCTCGGCGCCGTGCCGGCGCGCGACCTCGCCCGAGAGGATGCCGCCGACCGTGCGGTCCTCGTTGCGGCAGTCCATCACCACGCGCACATGCTCCCCGCGCTCGAGCGCGGCCTCGACCAGGGGAATCATCTGCCAGTCGAGGTGCTTGTCGATCTCGGTGTCGGGTCCGCGCACACAGCGGCGGTGGACCTCGTCCGGTACGTCAGGCTGGGCGAGCAAGCCGGTGAGGTCGACCCCCTTTGCCTTCCAATGATCGATGGCCTCGTCCATGGCCAGCAGGTCGGTGCGCCCGACCAGGTCCTCGAACTTGCGGATGCCGAGGCTCGCCATCCGCCGGCGGACGTCCTCGGCGACGAAGAAGAAGTAGTTCACGACGTGCTCGGGCTTGCCCTCGAAGCGCTTGCGCAGCTCCGGATCCTGCGTGGCGATGCCGACCGGGCACGTGTTCAGGTGACAGGCGCGCATCATGATGCAGCCCGTCGCGATCAGCGGGGCGGTCGAGAAGCCGAACTCCTCGGCTCCGAGCAGCGCGCCGACCACCACGTCGCGCCCGGTCTTCATCTGGCCGTCGGTCTGGACCACGATGCGGTCGCGCAGCTTGTTCAGCACGAGCGTCTGCTGGGTCTCGGCGAGCCCGATCTCCCACGGCACCCCGGCCGAGTGGATCGAGGAGACCGGCGAAGCGCCGGTGCCGCCGTCGTGGCCCGCAATCACCACGTGGTCGGACTTCGCCTTCGCAACGCCCGCGGCGACCGTGCCCACACCGACCTCGGACACGAGCTTCACCGACACCTGGCCGGTGGGGTTCGCGCAGCGCAGGTCGTAGATCAGCTGCTTGATGTCCTCGATCGAGTAGATGTCGTGGTGGGGCGGCGGGGAGATGAGGCCCACGCCGGGCGTGGTGTGGCGGATCCCGCCGATGTACTCGTCGACCTTGTGGCCGGGCAGCTCTCCGCCCTCGCCGGGCTTCGCGCCCTGGGCGATCTTGATCTGCATCTGGTCGGAGTTCACGAGGTAGTGGACGGTCACGCCGAAGCGGCCCGAGGCCACCTGCTTGATCGCCGAGCGGCGGCGGTCGCCGTTCGGGTCGGGGGTGAAGCGCGAGGGGTCCTCCCCGCCCTCGCCTGTGTTCGAGCGGCCGCCGAGGCGGTTCATCGCGATGGCGAGCGTCTCGTGGGCCTCGCGCGAGATCGACCCGAGCGACATCGCGCCGGTGGCGAAGCGCTTCACTATCTCCTTGGCCGGCTCGACCTCGTCGATGTCGATCGGCTCGGGGAGCTCGTTCAGCTTGAACAGGCCGCGGAGGGTGTTCTGGCGTGAGGACTGTTCGTTCACCTCCTTGGCGAACTCGTCGTAGGAGTCCTGGCCACCGTGGCGGACCGCGTGCTGGACCGTGGCGATGGTGTCCGGGTTCCACTGGTGGCGCTCACCGTCGCGGCGCCATGCGTGCACTCCGCCCACGGGCAGGCGCTCGTCCTCGCGTGGGAACGCGCGTGCGTGGCGAGCGAGCGCCTCGCGCGCGAGCACGGGCAGTCCGATCCCGCCGATGCGCGAGGTGGTACCGGTGAAGTACCTGTCGATCAGCTCGCGCTCGAGCCCGACGGCCTCGAAGATCTGGGCGCCGCAGTAGGAGCGGATCGTCGAGATGCCCATCTTTGCGGTGGTCTTCAGCAGGCCCTTGCCGATCGCCTTGATCATGTTCTGCTCGGCCACGTCGGCCCCGTCGATACCGGGCAGGGTGCCCTCGTCGAAGAGCCCGATGACGGTCTCGAAGGCGAGATAGGGGTTCACCGCTGAGGCGCCGTAGCCGATCAGGCAGGCCATGGAATGGACGTCGCGCGGCTCGCCGGACTCCACCACGAGACCCGCCCGCAGGCGTGTGCCCTCGCGCACGAGGTGGTGGTGGACGCCGGAGGTTGCGAGCAGCGCCGGGATCGGCACGCGGCCCGGACCCGCGGCGCGGTCGGAGATCACGAGGATGTTCACGCCCGAGCTCACGGCGGCGCTCGCCTCGCTGCAGAGCCGCTCCATCGCGCGCTCGAGGCCGGGCTCGCCCTCCTCGGCCGGCCAGGTGGCATCGAGGGTGTCCGAGCGGAACACGGCCGACTCGACCTGGCGCAGCTTCTCGAGCTCGCCGCTCGTGAGCACGGGCTGTGAGATCACGAGCTGGTGGGCGTGGTCGGGGGACTCGCTGAGCAGGTTGTCCTCGGTGCCGACGGCACTCGAGAGGCTCATCACGACCTTCTCGCGGATAGGGTCGACCGCCGGGTTGGTGACCTGCGCGAAGAGCTGCTTGAAGTAGGCGGAGAGCAGCGGCGACTGGTCCGAGAGCACCGCGAGCGCGAAGTCGTTGCCCATCGAGCCGAGGGGCTGCTCGGCGCGCTTGCCCGCCATGTCGGCAAGCGTGACCCGCAGGTCCTCCTGCGTGTAGCCGAACATCAGCTGGCGGGTTCGCAGCGGCTCAGCCGGCATCTCCTCCGGCGCGACGTCCTCGAGGTCGTCGAGCTGGACCGTGTTCTGGCGATACCACTCGCCGTAGGGCTGCAGCTGGGAGACCTCGTACTTCACCTCGCCGTCCTCCACGATCCGGCCGGCCTCCACGTCGACGTGGAAGATCTTGCCGGGCGCGAGGCGGCCACGCGCGACGACGTGCTCGGGATCGGCGTCCATCACGCCGGTCTCGGATGCCACCACCACGAAGTTGTCCTCGGTGAGCTGCCAGCGGCTGGGGCGCAGGCCGTTGCGGTCGAGCGTGCCGCCGAGCGAGCGCCCGTCGCAGTAGACGACCGCGGCCGGACCGTCCCACGGCTCCATGAGGCAGGAGTGGTACGCGTAGAAGTCCTTCAGCCACTCGGGCATGTCATCCCGGCCCTCCCAGGGCTCGGGGATCATCATCATCAGCGCGTGCGGGAGCGAGCGCCCGCCGAGGTAGAGCAGCTCGAGCACATTGTCGAAAGTCGCGGAGTCGCTACCGCCGGGCCTGACGACCGGCAGGATCTTCTCGAGGTCGTCGCCGAACAGCTCGCTCGCGAGCGTCGAGTAGCGCGCACGCATCCAGTTCACGTTGCCCTTCACGGTGTTGATCTCGCCGTTGTGGGAGATCAGCCGGTAGGGGTGCGCGAGCTGCCAGCTCGGGAAGGTGTTCGTTGAGAAGCGCGAGTGCACGAGCGCCACGGCCGTCTTCACGCGCTCATCGCGGAGCTCGGGGAAGAACTGCGGGATCTGCGGACTCGTGAGCATGCCCTTGTAGACGACCGTGCGCGAGGAGAAGCTCGGCATCGCGAGATCGTCCTCCGGCACCGACTTCTCGACGATGCGCCGGATCACGTAGAGCTTGCGCTCGAAGGCGTCCTGGTCGGCCCGGTGGTCGGACCCGGCGCCGATGAACACCTGCCTGATCTCGGGCTGGACCTCGGCGGCGCTCGGACCGGGCACCTCGGAGTCGACCGGCACGGTGCGCCAGCCCAGCACGGTCTGGCCCTCGGCCTCGATCGTGCGCTCGATCAGACTCTCGATCTCGGTGCGCTCGTTCTCGGCGCGCGGGAGGAAGCAGACCCCCACGCCGTAGCGGCCGATCTCCGGCAGCTCGAAGGAGACCTCGGCCCGCAGGAACTCGTCGGGAATCTGGAGCAGGATCCCGGCGCCGTCACCGGTGTCGGGCTCGGCCCCGATGGCGCCACGGTGTTCGAGGCGGTCGAGAACCTCGAGGGCGCGCAGCACGGTGATGTGCTTCGGCTCGTTCGAGAGATCGGCGACCGCGCCCATACCGCACGCGTCGTGCTCGTTGGCCGGGTCGTAGAGGCCCGCGGCCTCTGGTCGCAAAGGTGGTCTATCCATATTCGAGAGGGGTGGCGGCGGCTGGTCAGGCCAGGAATCGAACCGGGAATCTTAACGGCGAAGGGGCCGGTTGCATCGCAGCGAAGGTTTTTTCTTTTGGCGAGCCGCTGGGGCGCTCACACAGGCAATAGAAAGGGCCCCGCCGAAGCGGGGCCCTTTCCTTAGCCGTGCCGATAAGCCGGATCCTGTCGTGGGCAACCATCCATCTGCCCCGTGAGGGGCGGGCCTTGCGGCCCTGCGGCCTACCTGGGACTAGGCGGGCAACCTCGACGTCCCTGCTTGGCCTTGCACCTGGTGGGGTTTGCCTGGCCGGCGTGTCACCACGCCGCCGGTGCGCTCTTACCGCACCATTTCACCCTTACCGGCGACGGGGGAACGTTCGTCCCCGCCGCTTAGGCGGTGTATTTCTGTGGCACTTTCCCGCGGGTTTCCCCGGGTCGGTCTCCCGACCACCACGCCCTTCGGTGTCCGGACTTTCCTCGACTGAGTTTTCTCTCTCAGCCGCGGCTGCCTGGCCGGCTCCTAGAGGGTAGGGGGAGTAGGCCGGATACGCCAACAGCGGGCGACCGGGAAGGGCTAGGAGATCGTCGTGCCGCAGGAGGAGCAGGTGCCGCCGGCGGCGTTGCCCTCCACGGGCCCGCCACACATCAGGCAGTCGGCGACTCCGGCGGCGGCGAGGCCCTCCCATACGGTCGAGATCCGCATCTCGACCGTGAGCCTCCCGCCGTCGCAGTCGTCCTGGCGTGGACGCCGCGTGCGGCGCCCTGCCGTCTCGCGCCCGGGCTCACCCGGGCGAAGCTTCATTTGGAGCGTGGCCGCCATTAGGTGACCCGCCTCACAAGGCCCACGACGCGCCCCATCACGGTGACGTCCTTCACCCGGATCGGCTCGAGGGCGTCGTTCTCCGGCTGGAGCCGGATGTGGTCGGACTCCTTGAAGAACCGCTTCACGGTCGCCTCCTCCCCCACCAGGGCGACGATGATCTCGCCGTCCACCGCGGAGTCGCGCCGCTGGACGATCACGTAGTCGCCCTCGAGGATGCCGGCGTCCTTCATCGAGTCGCCGTTCACGCGCAGGACGTACTCGCCTTCCTCGCCGCCGGCGATCCCGGGCACCTGGACGTACTCCTCGATGTTCTCCTCCGCCAGCACGGGCGCGCCCGCCGCCACCTGGCCGACGAGCGGCAGACCGGGGGTCGTGACCGCGGCCTTCGCCTTGTCGACAAGCACCTCGATCGCCCGCGGACGGGTCGGATCCCGCCGCAGCAGGCCGAGCTTCTCGAGGTTCGACAGGTGCGCGTGCACAGTCGAGGAGGAGGTAAGGCCGATGGCCTTCCCGATGTCCCTGACCGTCGGGGGGTATCCGTGCCCCGCCGAGTAGGTCTTGATGAACTCGAAGATCTCCTGCTGGCGTTTGGTGAGGTTCAGCTCGACCACGCTTGCCGGCCTCCTTGGGTTGACGTCGGTACGAACATGTGTTCGGAAAGGTAGCCGGGGTCACGGACGGATTCAAGGGCTGGGCCGTCGGTATGCTGCTCCGCGCCCCATGCGCCTGTGGCGGAATTGGTAGACGCGCAAGGTTGAGGGCCTTGTCCTGCTTATGCGGGGTGGGAGTTCGAGTCTCCCTGGGCGCATCGTCAAAGCCCCGCTCCGGCGGGGCTTTTTCGTGCGCTTGTGTCTCCTGCGATGCATCCGTAACGTGCATTTGGTGTACCGGTCGCCCATTCGGGCAATCGACCCCGTGTGGACTTAATGGATGGATTGGGACAGGACTTGACGCCGAAGCCGGGCAAGCGGTTCGTACGGAAGTCCGCGGCACACCACGTCGCGGAGGTTTCCGTGAAGGCCGACAGCGGCCCCGAGGCCGCCGGCCTCGCTCGCCGCGCGCTCGACGGCCTCGATGTCCACCTCACGCCCGAGATGCTCGCTTCAGTGCGCCTGCTCGTGACGGAGCTCGTGACCAACAGCGTCCGCCACGCGGAACTCGAGGACGACGACAAGGTCGCCCTGAACGTCCGGGTGTCGGAGGAGTCCGTGCGCGTGGAGGTCGGCGATCCCGGCGGTGGGTTCGAGCCCACTGCCCGCAAGGGCGAGCTCGACCTCGAGGGCGGCTGGGGCCTCTACCTGGTCGATCGCCTCGCGGATCGCTGGGGCGTCGCCAACGAGGCGGGCACCATGGTCTGGCTCGAGATGGACCTGCAGCCGCTGGGCGCCACCGCCTGACGGCGGCGGGGCGGCTCTAGACCGGCTCTTCGTCGACCAGCTCGAAGTGGTCGGAGAGGCCAGTGATGTCGAAGACCCGCTGCACCGCTTCGGGCCCCTTCACGATCCGGAAGGCATGACCGCCCTCCTGGGCGCGCTTGTTCGCGCCCGACAGCACCCTCAGGCCGGTCGAGTCGAGGAACTTCAGGCGGCGTAGGTCGAGGACCAGCTCGGACGGGCCGGTTTCCTCGAGGTCGCGCAGTTCCGACTCGAGCGCCTCGGTGGAGGCCAGATCGAGCTCCCCGATCAGCGCGACCCGGATGCTGTCGCCCGACTTCTCCGTTTCCCATTGGAAGGTGTCCATGAGGCGCGGAAGGCTAACCGGTCGCGCGCCACTAGGTTTCATCGCTTGCTCGACCTGCTGCGGGAGCTCATGGACGCGGCCCAGGGCCGCGTTGACTACGCCGAGGCGCGCCACGTGGGCACCCGCTCGGAGGAGCTCTCCACTCGCAACGGCCGCGTCGCCTCGATCGACCTCGACGAGGCGAGCGGCTTCGGCATCCGGG
>JACCYP010000262.1 GCA_013696425.1 Thermoleophilaceae bacterium | reverse complement strand
GCCGGGATCCGAGCCGCCGGGCACGCGGGCAGTGAACGGCGACCTCACGGATGCCGCGGCGCTGAGCGCTGCGCTCGCGGCAGAGCGCCCGCACGCCGTGGTGCACCTGGCGGCCGAGATCGGCTCTCAGCGCGATGCCTCGAAGCTCCGGGAGGTGAATGTGGAGGGCACCCGCCGTCTGCTCGAGGCGTGCGCCGCGGCGGGATCGCCAAAGTTCGTGTTCGTCTCGACCTCGGTGAAGGGCGACCCGCGCGGGGCGGAGATCGACGAGAGCTCACCCGGCCCGGTGGAGACCGCCTATGGGCGCTCGAAGGCCGATGGCGAGGAGCTCGTGGCGGGGTCGGGCCTCGACCACTGCATCATCCGCCCGGGGCACGTGTACGGGCCGGCCGGGTGGTACGTGACCGAGCTGATCGGCCAGATGCGAAAGCCCGGCCGCTTCGGCGTGGTCGGCAGCGGCGAGAACTGGTGGGACGTGGTGCACGTCGACGACGTGGCAAGCGCGATCGGCGATGCCCTCGAGGGGGCTCCGAGCGGTGCCGTCTACCACGTTGTCGACGACGAGCCGATCACCCAGTACGACTTCATCGCGCTCACGGCCGACTCGCTCGGGATGAAGCCGCCGCGCAGGACACCGGTGGCGATCGCAAAGCTCGTAGTAGGCGCCGATCCGACCGCGGTCGTCGTGCGCTCCGCACGCAACTCGAACGCACGCATCAAGCGGGAGCTCGGCTGGAAGCCGCGCTTCCCGACGGCGCGCGAGGGCGTGCCGGCGGCCACCGCCGAGCTCTAGACGGTTCTCGGTTGCCCGACTCGGCTGGGTGAGGCATGATCCACCCGTGGAAGGCGCCCTGCGACGGCTGTACGGGCGGATGGGCTCGCGCTACCTCCGCACATATCGCATCATCTATCTGGGCACGAGCGGGCTCTCGGCGATCCTCGCCGCGGTGATCTTCCGTGAGTACGTGGAGATGTCCAACGCCGAGCTGCTGGGCTGATCGCGGTCGCCGAGGTCTGCACGCTGTTCGCCCTCGGCTGGTCCACCGTGCTCTGGGCACGCTACGGGGAGCCGATCGAGCGCTGGACCGGAGGCCAGCGCTCCGAGGCCGACGCTGTGGAGGCCTGGCAAGTGGCGGTGCACCTGCGGACGTACGCGTTGCGGATCACCGTGTGGCGCGCGCTGGTCTTCACGGCGTTGCCGGTGATGGTCTACGTGACTGTCGTCTTCGATCTTGACGCGGGCCAGGTGGCGGTCATCACGGGGGCCATGCTCACGGCCGCGTGCTACCCGATCGTGTTCAACTTCTTCGGGCTCGAGATCTACGCGCGGCCAGTGATCGAGGAGCTCGCCGCCGCCCTGCCTCAGGACTTCGAGTTCACCCGCCCGGAACTGCCGCTGCGGCTGAAGCTCTACCTCTCGCTGCCGCTCATCAATGCGGTCACGACCTTTTTGGGCGTGTGGGTCACGAATGCCGATCAGCCGCTCGAGACCGTCGGCCCCGAGGTGCTGGTGCGGTGGTGATCTCGGCGTTCACCTCGCTGGCCCTCCTGACGCTCGTGGCGCGCTCGGTCCTCACGCCGGTCACGAACCTGCTCCATGCAACGCGCCGGATCAAGTCCGGCGACCTCTCCGCCCGCGCGGCGGTGGTCTCCGACGACGAGCTGGGAGTGCTCGCCTCCTCCTTCAACGACATGACGCACGAGCTCCAGCGATCGCGCGAGCGGCTGGTGAGCGCGCGCGAGGAGGAGCGCCGGCCTGCGCCGGGATCTCCACGACGGCCTCGGGCCCACCCTGGCCGCGGTCACCATGCAGATCGACACCACGCTCAACGTGATGGAGAGGGATCCGGATTCGGCGCGCTGGATCATGGGCGAGCTGCGCGAGCAGGTGCAGGGCGTGATCGCGGACATCCGCCGGCTCGTCTACGAGCTGCGCCCGCCGGCGCTCGACGAGCTCGGCCCGCGCGCGCCATCCGGGAGCGCGCCGCGGACTTCGGTGTCGGCGCTCAGACTCCGAGGATCGAGGTCGAGGCGCCCGAGCGGATGGATCCGTTGCCCGCGGCGGTGGAGGTGGCCGCCTACAGGATCGCCCAGGAGGCGCTCACCGGCCCCGGGGTGGGGCGCCCGCCCGGCACGACCGCTCTCGGTGTGGGGCTCACCCTGCTCGAGCGGCTCGCCGACAGGTGGGGGCAGCGTCGCTCGCTCGTGTGGTTCGAGCTGGGGACCGCTCCCGCTTCAGGCTGAGAGGCCGGTGGCCGCGGCCTTTGCGTGCGTGCGGATCTCCGACAGGATCCGCTCGAGGCGCGGCTCGGTCTCGCCGTCCACGTGGTTCATCGCGTTCGCGACCGCCGGGTGGACGGACTCGATCTGGCGGTGCAGCTCGTGCGCCACGGCGCGGTAGGCCGGGTGGCCCTCGCGCCCGGAGCGCAGCTCGATCAGGTGCATCGCCTCGCGCGCGTTCATGTCGAGCACGTAGCGCAGGCGGTAGCCGAGGCACAGCGCGTAGGGGGCCACCTCGAGCCGGCCGATCGAAACGAGCCGCTCGTACTCCGCGGCCGAGCGGTCGAGCGCCGCGGCGTAGTCGTCGGCCACGCCCGCCTCGCGCAGCTCCTCCGGCAGCCCCGCGCCGAGATGGGGTGTGAGCGGCTGCCACTGCACGGTGAGCAGGCGATGGCGCTGGAGGTCGCGGAAGGCCCCGTAGTCGGACACGATCTCAAACCGGTAGGAGACGGCCTCGAAGCCGCGCCCCGGCTTGTAGCGGCGGTTCGAGCGCTCGCCGACCATCTCCGCGAGCAGCGTGCTGCGCTCGTCGGGCGGGAGCACCGACACCGCCGAGCGGATCTCCTGCTCCGATGACGCCGAGGCCTCGAACAGCAGCGAGGCGAGCAGCTCGTCCTCGCCGCCGCGAACGTCGAGCAGGCGAACCGAGGGGGCGTCGGTGGCGCGCGCGGTGGCGCGGTCGAGCCCGAGCCGCCCCGCCCAGCGATCGGCGGCGTGGCCGCGCTGCTCGAGGTAGGAGATCCACTCGCCTCCGCGCTCCGGGCGCTCCACGCGCGCCACGAAAGAGGGCATCGTCTTCTTGATCTCGGCGAGGATCATGTCGCCGAACTCGCGCGCCTCGGGCAGGGGCGAGGCCATCAGGCGCATGATGATCTGCTCGTAGGCCTGGCCGGTGGCGAAGATCCCCATGTGCGAGAGCGAGGCCGCGGGCAGCAGGCCGCGCAGGAGGTCGAGCGCCTTCGCCTTGATCGAGCGCCGGTAGGCGGACTCCGGCTGGTCCTCCGAGCGCGGGTACTTCTCCGCCGCCCACGCCTCGACCGCGGGCATCGAGCGCGCGTAGGTGTCGAAGAGCGAGTCCATCGCCTCGGCGTACTCGGGGCCGAGCGAGGGATCGCGCCAGTAGCGGTAGGCACCGCCCGGCATCGCCGAGTCGTAGGGGATGTAGCGCGTGGACTGCTCGAGGTAGGCGGCCAGGCGCCCGCGCTGGAGCACCTTGGTCATCACGTTCGACACCCACTCGCACGCGAGGTGGGCGCCGCCGAGCTGGGCCACCGAGTCGTCGCCGTAGCCGAGGAAGATGCGCTTGTAGAGGTCGGCCGCGCGCTGCCCCTCCTCACCGTCGACCTCGACCGCGGCGCGGTCCTCGACGTCGGCCGCGAACTCGTCCAGGTAGAGGCGCCGCAGCGTGCCCTGATAGCGCGAGTAACGTGCGAACAGCGCGCCCTTCACGGTCTCGGGCAGGTTCACGAGGCCGAACACGGGCGCGTCGAGGTTGGTGAAGTGGGGCGCGAGGACCTGGCGCTCTTCCTCGCTGAAGCTCTCGACTGGGTAGTCCAAGACGCGGAGAATAAGACCCGGCATGGACGTGGAGCACGACATCAGGGCCATCGGCCACAGGCTCGCGGAAGCCTTTCCCCGCTCTGTGCGGCATCCCATCCGCGCGCTCGACGGCAAGGCCATGGATTTCACGAGCCAGGACGAGGAGCTGCGCGCGGCGTTGTTCCGGTTCGTGGACGTGACGCCGGCCTGCACCTCGCCCGACGACCTCGCCCGCCATCTCGTCGGGTTCCTCGAGGAGGTGCCCGACCGGCCGCCGCCGCTCGAGGCCGCCATGCGGATGGGCAACTCGCGGGCCGGCCGGCAGGCGCTCGGGCTCGCCTCGGCCGCGGGAGTGCGCCACATGGCGCAGCGGTTCATCGTCGGCGCCACGCCGAAGGACGCGATGCGCAGTGTCGGGTCGCTGTGGCGCCACGACATCGCCACGTCCGTCGATCTGCTCGGCGAGGCCACGGTCACCACCGAGGAGGCCGACCGCTACGCCGCCCGCTGTGCCGAGGCGCTCGAGGTGCTCTCCGACGCCGCCGCCGGGTGGCCCGAGCGCCCGGTGCTCGAGCGCGACGCCGCCGGGGCGATCCCGCGCGCCAACCTCTCCGTGAAGGTGTCCGCCCTGACCCCGCACATGCGCCCGGATGCGCCTGAGGTGGGCCGCGAGGATGCCGCCGGGCGTCTGCGCCCGCTGCTGCGCCAGGCACGCGACCTCGGCGCGCACCTGCACATCGATTCGGAGTCGGTCGATTCCCTCGAGACCACCCTCGGCCTCGTGTTCGCGCTGCTCGACGAGGACGAGTTCGCCGAGGGGCCCGACGCGGGCGTCGTTCTCCAGGCCTACCTGCGCGAGTCGCCCGGCCAGCTCGGCCAGATCCTCGAGTGGGCGGAGCGCGCAGATCGCGCGACTCCGTTGACGGTACGGCTCGTGAAGGGCGCCTACTGGGACCACGAGGTGGTGGAGGCGCGCCAGCACGGCTGGAGCGTGCCCGTGTTCGAGGAGAAGGCCGACAGCGACCGCAATTTCGAGGTGCTCACCGCGCGGCTGCTCGAGGGCCGCCCCCACGTGCGCGTGGCGATCGCCTCGCACAACCTCCGCTCCGTCGCGCACGCGATAGCGCGCAACCGCGCGACGGGCGCGGCCGACACGGAGATCGAGCTACAGGTGCTCCGCGGCCTGGGCGACGACCTCGCCGTGGCCCTCGCGGAGCACGGCATGCGCGTGCGCGCGTACTCGCCGGTCGGTGACCTCGTGGCCGGCATGGCCTACCTCGTGCGGCGCCTGCTCGAGAACACGGCGAACGAGTCCTTCCTGCACGAGCGCGCATCGGGCGCGGAGCTCGACGCGCTCCTGGCGGCGCCGTGAACCTCGGGGCCTGCCGAGCGCTCGTTTGTGCACCCCCTGGGTGCCCGATCGAGCGCTCGAGCCTGGGAGCGGCGCCGTGACTCTCGGTCCCTTCGCGAACGAGCCGGTGCTCGAGCTGCGCCGGTCCGCTGTGCGCGAGCGGCTGGCGACGGCGCTGGCGCAGGTCGACGCGTCGCTGCCCCTCGAGGTGCCGGTGTGGATAGGCGAGGAGCCAGGCGCCGCGGCCGGCATCGACTCGACCGATCCCGGCGCGCCCGACCGCCTCGTGGCCCGGGCTGGCGTGGCCGGCGCCGCCGACGTAGACCGTGCCGTCGAGCTCGCCGCCGAGGCCCGCCACGAGTGGGAGGCGCGCGGGGCGCAGGCCCGGGCCGAGGTGCTCGTGGCCGCCGCCGCATTGATGCGGGAGGACCGGCTCGCACTCGCCGCCCTCGCCGTGCGCGAGTGTGCGAAGCCGTGGCCGGAGGCCGACGCCGACGTATGCGAGGCGATCGACTTCCTCGAGTACTACGCGCGCGCCGCCGTCGAGCTCGACTCCGGGTGCGAGCTCGTGCAGGTGCCGGGCGAGCGCAACACGATGCACTACCGCGCGCGCGGCGTGGTCGCGGTGATCGCGCCGTGGAACTTCCCGCTGGTGATCCCGCTCGGGATGACCGCTGCCGCGCTTGCCACCGGCAACGCCGCGCTGCTGAAGCCCGCGGAGCAGTCGCCGGGTTGCGCGCTGCGGATCGTCGAGGCGTTGCGCGCCGCCGGGGTGCCGCCGGGGGTGCTCGCGCTGTTGCCGGG
>JACCYP010000242.1 GCA_013696425.1 Thermoleophilaceae bacterium | reverse complement strand
CTCCGCCACCGCCGCCACCCGGGCCACCCGGGCGACCGCGACCGCCGCCACCGGCGGCCTTCGGGGCCTCGATCTGGGTCAGGTCCTGTGCGAAGCCGGAGGGCATGATCTCGCCCTTGTTGATCCAGACCTTCACGCCGATACGGCCGAAGGTGGTCTTGGCCTCGAAGAATCCGTAGTCGATGTCCGCGCGCAGCGTGTGCAGGGGGACGCGGCCCTCGGAGTAGCCCTCCGAGCGGGCCATCTCGGCCCCGCCGAGGCGTCCGCCCACCTGGATCTTCACGCCCTTGGCGCCGGAGCGCATGGCGGAGGTGAGCGCGCGCTTCATGGCGCGGCGGAAGGCGACGCGGTTCACGAGCTGCTCGGCCACGGACTGGGCGACGAGCTTGGCGTCGAGCTCCGGGCGCTTGATCTCGAGGATGTTCACCTTCACCGACTTGTTGGTCATCTTGTGCAGCTCACGCCGCAGCGCATCGACCTCCGAGCCGGACTTGCCGATCACGATGCCGGGCCGCGCGGTGTGGATGTTCACCTCGACCTCGTTCTGGTCCTTGCGGATCGTGATGTCGGACAGGCCCGCATGCGCGAGCTTGCCGATGATGTGCTCGCGGATCCGGACGTCTTCCATGAGGTACTCGTCGAAGTTCTTCTCGTTGAACCAGGACGACTTCCAGTCGTGGATGTATCCGACGCGCAGCGACTCGGGATGGACTTTCTGACCCACTAGAGGTTCTCCTTAGCGGTCAGTACGACCGTCATGTGGCTGGTGCGCTTGTGAATCGGCGTCGCTCGTCCGAGCGCGCGCGGGCGGAAGCGCTTGATGGTCGGGCCCTCGTCGACGTATGCCTTGCCGATCTTCAGCTCGTCGGCGAGCAGCTCGTGGTTGTTCTCCGCGTTGGCGACGGCGGAGTTGAGCAGCTTCAAGATGTCGGTGGATGCCGCGCGCGGCGTGTGCGTAAGGATCGCGCGCGCCTCGTCGACGGACTTGCCCCGGATGTGGTCGACCATGAGGCGGGCCTTGCGCGGCGCGATGCGCACGTACTTCGCGTGGGCGCGGACGGCGACATCGGCGTCGGCGGTGCGGCGCGGCTTCTTTTCCGTGCCGGCCGATACCTCGGCGGCGCCACGGCGGCGGCGCTTGGGCTTGACACTGCTAGCGGCTTCGCCGCGACCAGCATCGGAGACCTCCTTCGGCTGGTCCTCCTCGTCGGACTTGTCGTCGACGGGGGTCTCCTCGGGAGCGTCGGGCTCCTCGGCGTCGGCGGCCTTCGGCTTCGCGGCCGGCTTTTCACTGGCAGCGGCTTTGCCGCGGCCAGCACCGGAGGTCTTCGCAGCCGGCTTCTTCGCAGCGGGCTTCTTTTTCGCGGCAGCCTTCGGCTTGGCCTCCGTGGCCTCCTCCTCGGGGGCCGCCACGTCCTTCTCCTTCTCCGGGTCGTTCTTCGGCTCGGCCATCGCTAACGCACCGCGGCCTTCCCGCCGCTGGTGTGCCCGCGGAACACGCGGGTGGGAGCGAACTCGCCCAGCTTGTGGCCCACCATCGATTCGGACACGAACACGGGCACGTGCTTGCGCCCGTCGTGGACGGCGATCGTGTGACCGACCATCTCCGGGAAGATCGTCGAGGTCCGCGACCAGGTCTTGATCATCTGCTTGTCGCCCGAGGAGTTCATGGCCTCGATGCGCCCCATCAGGCGTTCCTCGACCCACGGGCCCTTCTTGGAAGATCTGCTCAAGTCATCACCTCTTCTTGCCCCTTCTGCGACCGCGGACGATGTAGCGGTCGGAATCCTTGTTCTTCTTGCGTGTGCGGTAACCGAGGGTAGGAACACCCCACGGGGTAACCGGGTGACGGCCGGGCGTGGTCGAGCCCTCGCCGCCACCGTGGGGATGGTCGACCGGGTTCATGGCGGTGCCACGCGTCTGCGGGCGCTTGCCCTTGTGACGGTTGCGCCCCGCCTTGCCGATGTCGACGTTCTGGTGCTCGGCGTTGCCGATCGCGCCGATCGTGGCGCGGCAGGCCGCCTGGATCAGGCGCATCTCACCGGAGGGCAGGCGCACCGTGGCCATCTTGCCCTCCTTCGCGACGAGCTGGATCGAGGTGCCGGCGGAACGCCCCATCTGGCCGCCGCGGCCGGGCTTCAGCTCGACGTTGTGAATGGTGGTGCCGGTTGGGATCCGCTCGAGCGGGAGCGCGTTCCCGGGCCGGATGTCGGCCTCGGGGCCGCTCTCGACCGTGGCCCCGACGGTCAGGTTCGCGGGAGCGAGGATGTAGGCCTTGTCGCCGTCGGCGTAGTTGATGAGCGCGATGTAGGCGGTGCGGTTGGGGTCGTACTCGATCGCGGCGACCTTGGCCGGCACGCCGTCCTTCAGGCGCTTGAAGTCGATCTTGCGGTACAGGCGCTTGGCCCCGCCGCCGCGGTGGCGCGAGGTGATGCGGCCCTTCGAGTTGCGGCCACCGGACTTCTTGAGCCCCTCTGTGAGCGACTTCTCGGGAGTCTTCTTGGTGACCTCCGCGCGGTCGGACCAGGTCGCGAAGCGACGGCCCGGGGAGGTCGGCTTGTGCTTCTTGATGGCCATGACTAAGCCTCGGCCCCCTCGGTCTCTTGACCCTCGAACAGCTCGATCGAGTCCTCGGCGTGGAGTTCCACGATCGCCTTCTTCCAATGGCGGGTCTTGCCTGAGGAGAAACCGCGCCGTTTGGGCTTCGGCTTCACCGTCACCGTGCGCACGTCGAGCACGCGCACCCCGAAGATCTCCTCAACGGCCTGGCGGACCTGGGTCTTGTTCGCGTCGGGGTGAATCCGGAACGTGTACTTGTTGGCCGCGAGCAGGGAATAGCTCTTCTCGCTGATCACCGGGCGGATGAGGACGCTGCGGGAATTCACGCGGCCACCCTCCCGAGCTCCTCGAGCGCCTCGGAGGCGACCACGAGGCGCGCGGCGCCGATGACATCGGCCACACCGACTTCGTTCGCGCCGAGCACGCGCACGTTCGGGATGTTGCGGAAGCTCTTGCCGATGTTCTCGGCGCCCTCGAGCGGGAGCACGAGCAGCACGGAGCCCTCGCCCTTCAGCTTGCCGAGGGCCTCGGCGGCCTTCTTCGTAGCCGGGGCGTCGAAGGAGGCGGCCTCGATCACGGCGACCGACTCCCGGTCGGCGTGGACCGAGAGGGCCGCGCGCAGCGCCTTGCGGCGCGCCTTGCGGTTCACCTTCACGGTGTAGTGGCGCGGCTTGGGGGCGAAGGCCACGCCGCCTCCGTAGCGCTGGGGCGAGGAGAGCGCGCCGACGCGGGCGCGGCCGGTGCCCTTCTGGCGCCATGCCTTGGCACCGGTCATGTCAACCTCGCCGCGGGTCTTCGCCGACTGTGTGCCCTGGCGGCGCGCATTCAGCTCCGCGCGCGCGGCCTCGTGCACGAGCGGCATGTGAAAGCTCTCGCCGAAGACGGCCTCGTCGAGGTCGGCCTTGGCCTGCTTGCCGAGTATCGGTGCCTTGACGGCGGCCACTACGAAGCGCCCTTCCCTTCGGTCCTGATCTCCACGGTGGTGCCCTTTGCGCCGGGCACGGAGCCGCGCAGAAGGATCAGATTCTGGTCGGGCTTCACGTCGACCACGGTGAGACCGCGCTGGGTGACGCGCTCGTTGCCCATCTGGCCGGGGCCGCGGATGCCCTTGAACACCCGCGAGGGCGTGGCGGAGGCACCGATCGAGCCCGGGGCGCGCACGTTGTGCGAGCCGTGGGAGACGGGACCACGAGAGAAGTTGTGGCGCTTGATCGTGCCCTGGAAGCCCTTGCCCTTGGACACGCCGGAGACCTTCACTATCTGGCCCGGTTCGAAGACGTCGACCTTCACGACCTCGCCCACCTGCAGCTCGCCCGCCTCGTCCCGGAACTCGCGCACGTGCTTGAGCGGCCCGGCATCGGCCTTCTTCAGGTGGCCGAGCTCGCCCTTGGTGATGCTCTTCTCGCGGATCTCGCCGAAGGCGAGCTGCACCGCCTCGTAGCCGTCGCGCTCCTCGGTGCGGATGGCCGTGACCACGCACGGGCCGGCCTCGACCACGGTCACGCGCTCGACCCGGCCGTCTTCCTGGAAGACCTGGGTCATGCCGAGCTTCTTTCCCAACAGCGCGGGCATCAGACCAGCTGGATCTGAATGTCTACGCCGGCGGGCAGGTGGTCGAGCCGCTGGAGCGAGTCGACCGTCTTGGGCGTCGGCTGAAGGATGTCGATGAGCCGCTTGTGCGTGCGGATCTCGAAGTGCTCGCGCGAATCCTTGTCCTTGAACGGCGACCGGATTACGCAGTACACGTTCTTCTCGGTGGGCAGGGGCACGGGACCCGAGACCGAAGCGCCGGTGCGCTGCGCCGTCTCGACGATCTCGCGCGCAGCCTGCTCGATGGCCGACGTGTCGTAGGCCTTCAAACGGATGCGGATCTTGTTCTGTGTGATTGCTGCCATGTGTGTCGGTACCTAGACGTGCCGAAGGCGGACCCCGTACTCCGGGACCCGCCCCCGAACGCAAAAACTGCTCCTGGAGAGGAGCGGTTACTCGATTACCTCGGTCACCACCCCTGATCCAACCGTGCGGCCACCCTCGCGAATCGCGAAGCGCAGCCCCTGGTCCATGGCGATCGGCTGGATCAGCTCGATCGTCATGGCGACGTTGTCGCCGGGCATGACCATCTCGGTGCCCTCGGGGAGGTTGGCGACTCCGGTGACGTCGGTGGTGCGGAAGTAGAACTGCGGCCGGTAGCCGTTGAAGAACGGAGTGTGGCGCCCGCCCTCCTCCTTCTTGAGGCAGTAGACCTCGGCCTTGAACTTGGTGTGCGGGGTGATCGAGCCCGGCTTGCAGAGCACCTGACCGCGCTGAATCTCCTCGCGCTTGGTGCCACGCAGCAGGCAGCCGACGTTGTCGCCGGCCTGGCCCTGGTCGAGGATCTTGCGGAACATCTCGACGCCCGTGATGACCGTCTTGTCGGTCTGCTCGGTGATGCCGACGATCTCGACCTCGTCGCTGGTGTTGACGATGCCCTGCTCGATGCGGCCGGTCGCGACGGTGCCGCGGCCGGTGATCGAGAAGACGTCCTCGACCGGCATCAGGAACGGCTTGTCGAGATCGCGCTGGGGCTCCGGGATGTAGCTGTCCAGGTTGCCGGCGAGCTCGAGGATCTTCTGCGTGTACTCCTCGTCGCCGTCGAGCGCCTTGAGCGCCGAGCCGGTGACGAACGGGATGTCGTCGCCCGGGAAGTCGTACTCGGAGAGGAGGTCGCGGACCTCCACCTCGACGAGCTCGAGGAGCTCGTCGTCGTCGACCATGTCGGCCTTGTTGAGGAAGACGACGATGTAGGGGACGCCGACCTGGCGGGCGAGCAGGATGTGCTCACGCGTCTGGGGCATCGGGCCGTCGGCAGCGGACACGACGAGGATCGCGCCGTCCATCTGGGCCGCGCCCGTGATCATGTTCTTCACGTAGTCGGCGTGACCGGGGCAGTCGACGTGCGCGTAGTGACGGTTCTCCGTCTCGTACTCGACGTGCGAGGTGGCGATCGTGATGCCGCGCTCCTTCTCCTCCGGAGCGTTGTCGATCTCCTCGAAGGTCTTGACCTCGCCACCGCCCGCCTCGGAGAGCACCTTGGTGATCGCAGCGGTGAGCGTCGTCTTGCCGTGGTCGATATGGCCGATGGTGCCGACGTTGACGTGCGGCTTGTCGCGCTCGAACTTCTCCTTTGACACTGCGATTCGCTCCTTTGAAGTCGATCAGATGGTTCGGTCCCGAAGGACGAACCCATAGAACATAGCTTTTAGGCGCCCGCTGCGACCGGTTCGCCGGTGCGGGTCTCGACGATCTCGTCCGCCACGCTCTTGGGCACTTCCTCGTAGCGGTCGAACTGCATGCTGTATGCGGCGCGGCCCTGAGTCTGTGAACGCAGGTCGGTCGCGTACCCGAACATCTCGGACAGCGGGACCGAACCCGTGACCACGAGCGCATTGCCGCGCGGCTCCTGGCCCTCGACCTGCCCGCGCCGGCGGTTGATGTCGCCGATCACGTCGCCGAGGAACTCGTTGGGGGTCACGACCTCGACCGCCATGATCGGCTCGAGCAGCACGGGCTTCGCGCGCTTGGCCGCCTCCTTGCACGCCAGCGAGCCGGCGATCTTGAAGGCGACCTCCGAGGAGTCGGTGTCGTGGTACTTGCCGTCGACGAGCGTCGCGCGCACGTCGACCATCGGGTAGCCGGCCTTCACGCCGGTCTCCAGCGCTTCCTCGATCCCCTTCTCGACTGCGGGGATGAACTCGGAGGGCACGGACCCACCCTTGATCTTGTTGATGAAGTCGAAGCCCTCGCCCGGCGCGGGCTCCATGTTGATGCGCACGACGCCGTACTGGCCCGAGCCGCCAGTCTGCTTGATGAACTTGCCCTCGATCTTCTCGACCGTCTCGCGGATGGT
>JACCYP010000233.1 GCA_013696425.1 Thermoleophilaceae bacterium | reverse complement strand
CCGGCCACGTGCGTGCCGTGGCCGTTCTCGTCGTTGGGGAACTTGTCGTCGTCGACGAAGTCGTAGCCCGACACGAACTGCTCGCGCGTGAAGTCGGGCGAGAGGCGGTAGCGCCCGCGGCTCTGGTAGGCGACGCCGGTGTCGAGCACGGCGACGGTCACTCCCTTGCCGCCTGGTGCGCCGGCGGCGTTCGCGATGGCCCACGCCTCGGGCGCGCCGACGCCCGTCGGCCCCAGGAAGTTCCACTGCACCTTCTGCCAGTCTCCGAAGTTGCCCGGGCCGGGGTCGTTCGGGATAAAGGCGGATGCGCGCGCGATCGGGTTCGGCGCGGCGTAGGCGACCCTCGGATCGGACTCGAGCTCGGCCACGGTCGCCTCGACGCTCTTGCCGTCCTCGATCGTGACCTGCTGCGATCCGCCGGGCAGAGCGTCCTTGATACCCACGCCGGCGTCGGAGCGTGAGGCGGTGCGCTCGCTCGCGGTGGTGCCGTCCTCGTACTTGACGATCACCTCGTCGGGAACGACCTCCGCGTGAGCGGCGGGCGCCGCGGCAAGAGCGGCGAGCACGAGTAGAGAGAAGAGGCGGGAGCGCATTCGGTTACGGTCCTTCAGGGAGTGTACGTCCGCGAAAACACCGGGATTACGAGGAAGTTGCCGGGTTGACATGAACGTCTCTTTAACCGGCGGTACCGGATTCGTCGGCGGCCACGTCCTGCGTGACCTGATCGGGCGCGGAGACACAGTCCGCGCGGTCCACCGCTCGCCCGAGGGGGCGGAGCCTCTGCAGGCGCTCGGCGCCGAGCCCGTGCGGGCCGACGCGCTCGACCGCGCGGCGCTGCGGCGGGCCTTCAAGGGCTCTGAGATCGTCTTCCACGTGGCCGGGCGCGTCGGCTCGCGCCCGCGCAAGGACGTGTGGGAGGCCAACGCCCTCGCGCCACGCATCGTGGTCGAGGCCGCCGCGGCCGAGGGCGTGCGGCGGGTGGTGGTGACCTCGAGCGTCGCCGGCGTCGGCCCCGCCCGCCCGGGCGAGGTCGCCGACGAGGACTCGCCGTTTCGCGGGGGCGGGCTCGGGCTGACCTACGTCGATGCGAAGCACGAGGGCGAGACCGAGGCGCTCGCCGCCGGCGCGCGCTGCGGCATCGAGGTCGTGACCGTGAACCCCTCCTACGTGTTCGGCGTGCCGGTGGACCCCGCGGTGCCGGGCGAGAACTCGACGCGCATGATCGGCAACTACCTGCGCGGGCGGCTGCCGGGCGTCGTCGACGCGCGTTCGAACTTCGTGGACGTAGGTGACGTGGCCGCAGGCCATCTCGCCGCCGCCGATCGGGGCGAGCCGGGCGAGCGCTACATCCTGGGCGGGCACAACCTCGGCTGGGTGGAGCTGATCGAGCGCGTGCGCGAGCTCTCGGGAGTGAGCCACCCGCTGGTGGTGATCCCGCGCGAAGTGGCCTACGCCACGCGCGTGCCCGACGCCCTCGGGCTGCCGAGCCTGATCTCGGCCGAGGCATACGTGCTGATGGCCCAGGAGTGGACCTACTCCTCGGCGAAGGCGCGCCGCGAGCTCGGCTACAAGGCGCGGCCGTTGCGCGAGACGCTCAAGGAGACGGTCGACTGGTACCTGGAGCTGATCGACTCGGGCGCCTTCCGGGGCGAGGCCCCATCGCGGCTGTCGCTGGCCTCGTTCGGACTCCGGGCGGGCGGGCCCTTTAGCGCGGCGAGCGCGCTGCGCCTGGCGCAGCGGCGGACGCGTCGCCAGCTGGTCGCCGGCGAGTGAGACCCCGGAGATCCTCACAGCCGACGAGCCCGGAGGCCGAAGGCGCTTCGCCGTGACCCCGGCGTTCTTCGGCCGCGACGAGTACTTCATGCGGCTCGCGCTCCGCGAGGCGGAGCGCTCGCTCGAGCACGACGACGTGCCGGTCGGGTGCGTGATCGCGCGCGACGGCGAGGTGATCGCCGCCGCGCCGAACGAGCGCGAACTGCGCGGCGACCCAACCGCCCACTGCGAGGTGCTCGCCCTGCGCGAGGCCTCGGCCGCGGTGGGCGGCTGGCGCCTCGACGACTGCGTCCTGTACGTAACGCTTGAGCCATGCGCGATGTGCGCGGGCGCGATCGTGCTCGCGCGCGTGCCGCGCGTGGTCTACGGCGCGGCCGACCCGAAGGCCGGCGCGGCCGGCAGCGTGCTCGACGTGACGGGAGAGCCGCGCTTCAACCACCGCCCCGAGGTGGCCGGCGGCCTGCTCGCCGAGGAGTCGGCCGGGCTGCTGCGCGAGTTCTTCGCGAGCCGCCGCTAAGTCACATCCGGCGCGCCGTGGATGATGCCCCTATGACAATTCTCCTTCGCATCGTCGCCGTCGTATTCGTCCTGATCGCGCTGTTCCTCATCTACGCGGTCATCAACGCCTTCGCCTCCGACGAGGGCGCTCGCATCGGCATCGTAATCCTCTACATCCCGATCGCAGCCGCGCTCGCGTTCCTCGCCTCCAAGCTCTGGGGCGGGCGCAAGGAGTCACCGCCACCGGCGGTCTGACGCTAGCCTCTCCGTCGCCCTGATTGGGCCCCAGGAGGGGTGCCGGAGTGGTTGAACGGGGCGGTCTCGAAAACCGTTAACGGTCGTAAGGTCGTTCGAGGGTTCGAATCCCTCCCCCTCCGCTACTGGTTCTCGCTGTGGGCGGCTTCGAGGTCCTCGAGGTCGGCGAGATCTCGGGTTCCGCCCGCGGCGCGCTTCATGGCGCGCAGATCCTCCAGCCCGGAAACTGGGATCGTGACCCCGAGGACGTCGGCTTCGATCGCCTTGGGTCGGAGCTCCTCGTAGGCTGGAACACCATCGAGCCCTTGGACGATGTCCAGCCGTCCCAGCTCTGTTTCGATGACGACCTGCTCGCCTTGGGAGAGCCGCGCTGCGATCGACGATTCGCTGCTGAGCAGCACATCCGGCCCCTGTACATGTCCGTGCAAAGCAACCGCTACGCGGGCGATGCGCTCGAAGTTCTCCAATTCCGCTGCGACCACGATGTCGACATCCTTGGTACCACGCACGACGCCCCAAGCGTTGACTGCGAGCCCACCGACCAGCACGAAGCGGACGCCCGCGTCTGACAGTTGCCGCAGCAGCTGATCGAAGGCTGGACCGCTCAACGAGCCCGGGCGGCTCCGACGAACCGCATCAGCGTGTGGCTCAGCGCAATCCCCTCGCTGAGGTTCACTCCCATCGGGCGCTTGGCATCCTCGCGCAGCTGTCGCACTCGGATCGGGTCCGGGTGGGGGTGGCGCTTCGCCCCTTGCTTGGCCATGGTGGTAATCGTATGAGGTCCGCTCTACGGGTCTCTTGAGCGGCGTCAACGGCGGCGCACGGCGCGAGCGCGCCGGCGAGGTCGTCATGCGCCGAAACCCGGGCGAGTGTCTCGTCCACGGTCGAGGCCTCCACGGCGCCGATGCCGGCGAGGGATTCCGATTCCCACCCGCTCCGCTTTACTCAGCTCATGGAACATTTGGACCTCGACGCCATCCGTCTGCAGCTCGAGGAGCGCCGCGACGGCATGCGCGAGCGCGTGGATGCGCTGGCGGAGAGCCCGGAGCTCGGCGCCGCGCAGGGATTCGGCAAGCGCATCGGCGACGGGACCGTCGAGGCGATCAGCCGCATGACCGAGATCGGGGTCGGCAGCTCGTTGGAGGAGGGCCTTGCCCGCACGGAGCGGGCGCTCGCCAAGCTCGATGAGGGGACCTACGGCATCTGCGACGTGTGCGGCGACCCGATCCCGCCCGGCCGCCACCAGGCGATGCCCGACAGCGTTCTGTGCGTCGAATGCGCGGGCGCCCAGCGCCGGGCCCGCGACCCGCGCCGCCGGTAGGCTGCACCGCATGGCCGACTCCCCTGCACTCACCGGACACTGCGGCTGCGGGGCCGTGAAGTTCGAGATCGACGAGCCGCTCGTGGCGGCCGGGTACTGCCACTGCACCCGCTGCCAGCGCCGCACGGGCGGAGGGGCATCGGCGACGGCCCAGGTCGCGCCCGGGTCGCTTCGCATCGTCGAGGGCGAGAAGCAGGTCGGAAGCTGGGACCCGCCCGACGGGTTCGCCAAGCTCTTCTGCAAGGAGTGCGGCTCGGCGCTCTTCGGCGTCGCACCTGACAGCGAGGAGATCTCGCTGGTCCGTATGGGCGTGATCGACGGCGACCCCGGCATCCGCATGATGGGCCGCCAGTTCGTCGCGAACGCCGCGGTATGGGAGCCGATCCCGGACGACGGGCTGCCGTGCTTCGACGAGCGGTTTCCCGAGCCGCGCTGAGCACCTCCTCAGCGGAAAATTCGGCTTGACTTCAACCGAACTTGAACTTATAGGGTTGCGCCGATGACCGCTCAGACCACACTCGCGATCGAGGCCACCGGCCTGGTCAAGTCCTTCGGCGACACGCGCGCCGTGGACGGCGTCGACCTGGCAGTGCGCACGGGCTCGGTGTACGGCGTGCTCGGCCCAAACGGCGCCGGCAAGACCACCGCCATCCGCATGCTGGCCACCCTGATCCGGCCCGACGAAGGCAGCGCCCGCGTGCTCGGTCACGACATCGTTGAGGATGCCGACGCCGTACGGGCGGCCGTGAGCCTCACGGGCCAGCTCGCCTCGGTCGACGAGGACCTCACCGGGCGCGAGAACCTGATCTGATCGGACGGCTGCTCGGGCTCCGCCGTGCGGCGGCGAAGGATCGCGCCGACGAGCTGCTCGAGGCCTTCGGGCTCTACGACGCCCGGGGCAAGCTGGTGAAGAACTTCTCGGGCGGCATGCGGCGCCGCGTCGACATCGCCGCAAGCATTGTCGTCACACCGCAGCTGATGTTCCTCGACGAGCCCACCACCGGGCTCGACCCGCGCTCGCGCAACCAGGTGTGGGGGATCATCCGGGCTCTGGTCGCGGAGGGAACCACGATCCTCCTCTGCACCCAGTACCTGGAGGAGGCCGACCAGCTCGCGGACGGGATCGCCGTGATCGACCAGGGCAAGGTGATCGCCGAGGGCACGCCGGGCCAGCTGAAGGCATCGGTCGGCTCCGGCTCGCTGCACGTGCGCCTGCTCGACCCCGATCAGCGCTCCGCGGCCGCGGAGGTCCTCGAGCGCGAGCTGGGGGCGGTCACCCTCGAGCCCGACATCGCCGCCCTCACAGTGCAGTGCGCGGCCGGCGACCGCGGCGCCGAGGCGATCGCCGAGCTCACCCGCTCGGGTGTGGGGATAGCCGACTTCTCGCTCGGGCAGCCGAGCCTCGACGAGGTGTTCCTCGCGCTCACCGGCCACACGGCCGAGGACGTGGCGGCCGGGGAGAACCAGGAGGAGGCGGCATGAGCACGGCACCGGCCACCACGCAGACGGACATCGGGGGCACCGCGGACGAGGCCGCGGTCCGCAAGGCGATCTCCTCCACGTCGCGCCCCCCGGCCGCAGGCGCGGCCTCCGCGGCGCTCACCTTCGGCTGGCGGGGGATGCTCAAGGTCAAGCACGTCCCCGAGCAGCTCCTCGACGTGACCATCACGCCGGTGATGTTCGTCCTGATGTTCACCTACCTGTTCGGCGGCGCGATCTCCGGGTCGACCGCCGCCTATCTCGACTACATCCTGCCGGGAATCCTGGTGATGTCGGTGCTGTTCACGACCGTCTACTCCGGCGTCGCGCTCAACACCGACCTCACGCGGGGCGTGGTCGACCGCTTCCGCTCGCTTCCGATCTGGCGCCCCGCGCCGCTGGTGGGATCGCTGCTCGGCGACAGCGTTCGCTACATCCTGGCGGGCACCGTGATCATCGTGCTCGGCGTGATCCTCGGCTACCGGCCAGGTGCGGGGATCGGCGGCGTGGTGCTCGCGCTCGGGCTCGTGGTGGTCTTCGCCTTCGGCCTCTCGTGGGTCTTCACCACGCTCGGCCTGGTCATGCGCTCACCCAACGCGGTCATGAATGCGGGCTTCATGACGATCTTCCCGCTCACGTTCCTCTCCAACGTGTTCGTCGACCCCACCACGCTGCCGAAGGGCCTCGAGGCGTTCGTCGACGTGAACCCGATCTCGATCCTCGCGACCGCCTCGCGCGGCCTGATGGAGGGCAACGCCCAGGCCGGCGACATCGCGATCGTGCTGGCCGTGGCGGCGGCGCTGACGGCGGTGTTCGCCCCGCTCACCACGCGGCTCTACCGCAAGGGCTGAGCTACGCGGCGACGCGGGGCCTCTCGGCCCGCGGT
>JACCYP010000219.1 GCA_013696425.1 Thermoleophilaceae bacterium | reverse complement strand
GCTCGACTCCCTGCTCGCCCCGCAGCGGCCCGCGCCCGCGCAGCCCGCCGCGAGCCGCCTACCGCGCGTCGACCACTGGTCGATCTGGAACGAGCCGAACCATCCGGGCTGGCTCACCCCGCAGTGGCTGCCCGATCCGCGTGGGGGGGCCCGCCCGCAGCTCGCCGCCGGAGCGGCCCTGTACCGCCAGCTCGCGGATGCAGCGTGGCTCGGGCTCAAGGCCTCCGGGCACGACGGCGACGTCGTGCTGCTCGGCGAGACGGCCCCCCGCGGCTGGGACAAGCGCGGCGTGGCCCAGGCCATGCGCACGCTCGAGTTCATCCGCGAGCTGTACTGCCTGCGCGCGAACTCGAAGCCCTATCAGGGCAATGACGCCGCCGTGCGGGGCTGTCCCTCCACGCCGCAGGGCCGGTCGACCTTCGCCACCGACCACCCGGGTCTGTTCCGCGTCTCGGGATTCGCGCATCACCCCTACCGCTTCCAGGGCCCTCCGCGCGAGTCCGACCCGATGCCCGACAACGCACCGATCGCCGACACCGACCGGCTGATCCGCACCCTCGACGCCGGCTTCCGGCGCTTCCGCCAGTCCAAGCGCCTGCCTGTGTGGATCACCGAGTACGGCTACCAGACGAGCCCACCCGATCCGTTCGTGAAGGTGCCAGAGCGGCGCCAGGCCGAGTGGATCAACGAGGCGGAGTTCATCGCCTACCGCAACCCGCGCGTGGCCTCCTTCGCGCAGTTCCTGCTGGTGGACGACGCGCCCCGGGCGCAGTTCTCGCGCCGCGACCCCAAGCACTGGGTCACCTTCCAGACCGGCCTGTTCACCCTGCGCGGGCGCGCCAAGCCCGGCTACACCGCCTACCAGCGCGCGCTCCACGTGACGCCCGCGACCGGGCGCGCCGGGCGCTCCGTCACCGTGTTCGGCCAGTACCGCCCGGCCGCGACCGGCGCGCGAGTCGCCGCGGCCCTGCAGTTCTTCCCGAAGGGTGGCTCGGGTTGGCAGGACGCCGGCGTGCTCACCAGCAAGAACCCGCGCGGCTACTTCCGCCGCCGCCTGCGCCTTCCCGGCCCGGGCTCGTTCCGGTTCGTGTACCGCGATCCGGTGACCGGCGCCGCCAAGCCGTCGCTGTCCTTCCGGGTGACCGTCGAGAAGTAATGAAGTGCGCCGTGGTCGGCCACGTCGAGTGGATCGAGTTCGCGGAGGTCGAGTCGGTGCCGGCGACCGGTCAGATCGGCTACGCCGACCGGGTCTGGTGCGAGGCCGCGGGGGGCGGCGCCGTCGCGGCGGTGCAGATGAGCCGCCTCGGCGCCGACACCACGCTCTTCACCAGCCTCGGCGACGACCACATCGGCGCCCGCTCGCGCGAGCGCCTCGAGGGCCTCGGGCTGCGGGTGCAGGCCAGCCTCTCGCCGGCCGGGACGCGCCGGGGCTTCACCTTCCTCGACGCTGCCGGGGAGCGCACGATCACGGTGTTCGGGCCCAAGCCGCACCCGAGCAGCGAGGACTCCTCGCTGCCGTGGGAGGAGCTCGCGGACGCTGACGCCGTCTACTTCACGGCGGGCGATCCGGTCGCGCTGCGGCGTGCACGCGAGGCGCGCACGCTCGTGGCCACCTCGCGCGAGCTGGAGACGCTCGCGCAGGCAGGCGTCGAGCTCGATGCGCTGGTGGGCAGCGGCGCGGACGCCGGCGAGGCGTATGAGCCCGGCTCGCTCGATCCGCCGCCCAAGCGCTGGGTGGTCACCGACGGGCCAAACGGCGGCGCCTATGCCGAGGGCGCCGGGGAAACCGCGCACTACGCGGCGGCGGACCTACCGGGCCCTGTGCGTGACGCCTACGGCTGCGGCGACTCGTTCGCCGCAGGCTTCACCTTCGGCCTAGGGGAGGGACGGGGCACCGCCGCCGCCCTTGAGCTCGGCGCGCTGTGCGGCGCGACGTGCCTCACGGGCGCGGGGCCCTACGGCAACCAGCTGACACGCCTCAGATGATCTAGGGGGTCGGCGGGCAGCGGCGCCCGGTGCAGGGCGGCGGGTCGGAAGTCGTTGGGGTGGTCTGCGTGGGAGTAGGGGTCGGGTCCGGCGTCGGCTCGGGCGTGGGGGCCGGCGTCGGCTCGGGGGTCGGTGTCGGCCTGGGCGTGGGAGTAGGGGTCGGGGTCTGCACCTTCGGCCTGCTCGTGGGCGTGCGCTTGACCTGTGCCTTGGGGGTGCTCGTGGACTTCCTGCGGGTGGTGGTGCGCCGCTTGGTGGTGCCACCGCCGGTGGTCCTGCGGATCACGCCGACGAGCGGGGAGCGCCGTCGGCCGCGGTGGTGCCGGTGTCATCGGCGTCGCCCGCGGGCGCGGCCGCCCCGGCCCCGCCCTGCTTCTTCGTGGACTTCTTGCCCTTCTCGGTGGTGGTCGTCGTGGGCTCCTCGGAGGCCCGCGCCTGGTCCGGCTGTTCGACCGCCGCTCCCGAGTTGTCGAGCTGCTCGGGGAGGACCTCCTCGGAGATCGTGCCGGCCACGGCGAGTGAGAACAGCGCCGCCACGCCGAGCGTCGCCGCGATGCGCGCGGCGCCGCGCTTGCCCGAGAGGCCGCGCTTGCCGGCCGCGAGCGCCTTGCCGGCTCCCTGCGAAAGACCGCCGAAACCGCCACCTCCGAAGCCGCCGCCCCCCGAACCGCCGCCCCCACCGGGGGTGGTGCCGCCCTCGCCGGGTGGGGGAAGCGTCTCCTCCGACCAGGGGTGGCCCGTGTTCTCGGCGGCGTGGGCGAACGCCTCGCCGCGCAGCCACACGAACGCCGCGACGGGCGCCCAGAGGCGGTAGGACGCGCCGGCCTCCTCCATCGCCTCGCGGCTGGCGCGGCAGGTGTCGCAACTCGTGATGTGCTCGTCGAGCCAGGCGGCGTCGGAGTCGTTCTTCAGCTGGCCGTCATGGCGCATGGCGATGAGCGGCAGCGCGCGCTCGCATTCTGGCGAGGTGACGGCGATCGAGGCCAGCGCCGTGCCCTCGAGCTCGTCACGGAGCCTGATCCGTGCGCGCGAGATCAGCTGCGCGACCGAGTTCGCGTTCATGTCCATCACGGCGGCGATGTCCTCGTATGACATCTCCTCCAGCTCGCGCATGACCAGCACCTCGCGCTGCCGTGCGGGCAGGCGGGCGTTGGCCTCGCGGATCTCGTCCTGCTGGTCCTTCAGCAGCAGCCGGCGCTCGGGGTCCTCGTCGGGATCGCCGGGGTCGGGAGCGGAGCCGCCCCCGAAACCCCCGCCCATTGCCGCGAGATCGGAGATCTCCTCGGTCGGCTCGGCCTTCTTGCGGCGCTCGATCAGGCGGTAGCAGGAGTGCCTGGCGACGGTGAAGAGGTAGGCGCCGAAGTTGAGGTCGCGCTCCTTCATCTCGGGCAGGCGCTCGAGCATCTTCACGAACGTGTCCTGGGTGGCGTCCGCGGCATCCTCCTGCGACGCGGTCAGGCGCGCACAGAAGTTGAAGATCTTGTTCTCGTAGCGGTCGTAGAGGGTGGCGAAGGCGGCACCGTCGCCGTCGGCTGCGAGGCGTGCGAGAGCAGCCTCGTCGGTTGCGACGGGGGCCGTGGCGCCTGCGGAAACGGCCATGGGAACCAGAGTACCTCCGAGTCGGCGGCTGGGCCAGGGGGAGGCAGGGAAAGTCGCGACCATCGTCTGTACAAGGGCTGGGGCGGGGGTTCCTTACGGGCCGCCCGGGTGCGGCCATCGACCAGCTGGTTTAGCTCCCCGGAAGGCAGGGCATTCGGGAGGGAGAGCCGGCTGAGGAGGCGGTAGCGATGGACGAAACTTTCGATTGGGTCGGCGCTCGCGTCGACGACGTATATGGCGGTCGTTTGGGCAAGGTCGAGGCCGTGTACGCGGACGTGCAGGACGGCTCCGCGCAGTGGCTGCTCGTGAACACCCGCCGGTTCGAGACGCGGCACGTGCTGATCCCGGTCACCGATGCCGTGCAGGGCGGGGGCCACGTGTGGGTGCCCTACGAGCGCGACGTCGTGAAGAGCGCGCCCGAGATCACCGCGGCCACGCCTCTCTCGCGCCGGCGTGAACTCGCCCTCTGCGAGCACTACCGCCTGGACGCGCGCATCCAGGCTCTTCAGGCGCGCTCTGATCGCGGCGCCTCGGCCGCTCCGGCCGGCGCCATCCCCGACTTCGCCCACGGCTAGCCACAGGCCCTTCTCATGAAGACTCCGACCGCCGATCAGGTCGATCGGGCCGCCTCGACGGTGGCCGAGATCGCTCGCACCGAAGGCCTCGAAGAGGGGGTCGTCGTCTTCCATCCGAAGGCGCTCACCTCACCGCGCTGGCAGCCCCGCGAGGGGTTCGAGGCGCCGCTCTCCGAAGTGTGGGTGCCCGTGCCGCGCGCCGCCGGGTGCTCGAACGAGGATCTGCATGCCTCCTGCGAGCGCAAGCTCGAGATCGCCATCGAGTACCGCCAGGACGAGCTTCGCCGCATGATGGCCGAGCTCCACGACGAGGGCAGCCGCGAGGCGGAGCGCAAGGTCGCCGCGCTGCTCTACGAGCGCCCGCGCGTCAGATCCGCGTAGGCCGCGCGCTCGGCCGCGAACGCGAGCTCCGGGAAGTCCGCGAGCGCGAGCCACCGCGAGCCCCTGCTCTCATCCGATAGCGCGAACTCCCCGCCTTCGACGCGGCACCGGTAGGCGAAGTCGAGCGTCTTCTTCCCGGTGTCGCCGTAGACCGAGGGGTACACGCCGACCAGGCGCTCCACGACGACGCTCAGCGCCGTTTCCTCCATTAGCTCACGCCGCACGGTCTCCTCCGGATGCTCGCCCGGCTCGACGAACCCCCCGGGCATGTCCCAGCGCCCCTTCTGGGGCTCGCGGGCGCGCTTCAGGATCAGGAACTCGCCATCGCGCTCGACCCATCCCTGCACCGCCGGGACGGGGTTGTCGTAGAAGGTGAAGTGGCCCTCGGGGCAGGAGTCGCCGTCGAGCTCGCGGGCGCAGACGGGACAGAAGACGAACTGCATTGCCGGCGGCTAGTTCACCTTCTCGAGGTCGACCACGAAGATGAGCGGCGTGTCCGGGGGGATGTCGGGCGGTGAGCCCTCGGCGCCGTAGGCGAGGTCCGCGGGAATGATCAGCTTGCGCTGGCCGCCGGCCTTCATGCCCTTGATGCCCTCGTCCCAGCCTTTGATGACCATGCCCTCTCCGAGGGTGAACTCGAACGGCTGGCCGGCCTTGTAGGAGGAGTCGAACTCCTTGCCGTCGTCGAAGAGCACGCCGACGTACTGCATGGTGAGCTCATCGCCGTCCTTCGCCTCGGCGCCCGTGCCCTTCTTCAGGTCCTCGGTCTCGAGCTTCGTCGGCGGCTTGCCCTCACCCTTCTCGACCTTCGGCTTGTCGGGGGTGGCCGCCGCCTCGGTCTCCGTGGGCGCCGCCGGTGCGGCGGTGGTCTCGTCCCCGTCGGGGATATCGGAGGTCTTCTCCTCGCCGCAGGCTGCGAGGCCTAGCGCGATGAGCAGGGTGGCAAGCAGTGCGGCGATTCTCATTAGAGCTCCTGTACCTCCGCGAGGACCTCGGCTATCGAGCCCTTGGCATCGCCGAAGAGCAACGAGGTCTTGTCGTCGTAGAAGAGTGGGTTGTCGATACCGGCGAATCCGGCGTTCATAGAACGCTTCAGCACGATGATCGCTGCGGAGCGGTCCACGTCGAGGATGGGCATGCCGTAGATGGGGGAGTCGGTCTGCTCGCGGGCGGCCGGGTTGGTCACGTCGTTGGCGCCGATCACCAGCGAGACGTCGGTGCGCTGGAACTCGGGGTTGATGTCGCCCATCTCCTTGAGATGCTCGTAGGGTACGTCGGCCTCCGCGAGGAGCACGTTCATGTGCCCGGGCATGCGCCCCGCAACCGGGTGGATGGCGTAGGAGACCTCGATGTCGCGCTTCTCGAGCTCGGAGGCGAGCTCGCGCACCACGTGCTGGGCCTGCGCGACGGCCATGCCGTAGCCGGGCACCACGACCACCTTCGAGGCGTAGGAGAGCTGGATCGCCACGTCGGCCGCGCTCGTGGAGGTGACCGTGCGGTCGACGCCGTCGTCGGCCGTGATCGCCGGGCCGCCCCCGCCGCCGAACCCGCCCGCGATGATGCTGGGGATCGAGCGGTTCATGGCGTCGGCCATGAGGTTGGTGAGGATCGTGCCACTGGCCCCGACGATCATGCCCGCCACGATCAGCGCGGTGTTGTTCAGGGCGATGCCGGCGGCCGCGGCCGAGAGGCCGGTGAACGCGTTCAGCAGCGAGATCACCACCGGCATGTCGGCGCCGCCGATCGGCAGCACCATCAGGTTCCCGAGCGCCGCGCTCGCGACGAGGATCAGGATGAAGAGGCCCTCCGAGGTTTCGCCGGCGGCGATCGCGATGGCTGCTCCGATCGCGACCAGCAGCAGCAGCAGGTTCACCACCTGCTGACCGCGGCCGGGGAGGCCGATCGGCTTGCCGGGGAGCAGTTCCTGGAGCTTCGCGAAGGCGATGTTCGAGCCCCAGAAGGACACCGAGCCGACGATTGCGGCAAAGAGGGTGAAGATCGCCACATACAGCGGCTCGCCGTGGGAGAAGCCGTCCGACTCGCGGAACTCGACCCATGCGATGAGCGCCACCGCGCCGCCGCCGACGCCGTTGAAAAGCGCCACCATCTGCGGCATCGCGGTCATCTTCACGTTGAGCGCGGCGGGGATGCCGATGGCGGTGCCGATCGCGATGCCGAGCACGATCAGGCCGAAGTTGCCCATCCCGTCGACGAGCAGGGTGGCCCCGATAGCGATCGCCATGCCCACCGCGGCGATGCGGTTGCCGCGGACGGCCGTGCGCGGACCGGTGAGGCCCATGAGGCCGTAGATGAACAGCCCGAACGCCACGATGTAGGCGACGTTGATGAACTCGGCGTCGTGGATGAACGAGGCGAAAGTCACTTGGCCTCTTCAGCTTCCGGCTTCGGATCCGGCTTCTTGCCCTTGAACATGCCGAGCATGCGGTCGGTCACGAGGAAGCCGCCGACCACGTTGATCGTGCCGAAGATGACGGCGATCACCAGCAGGAACTTGTTCAGCGCGCCGTCGCCGGAGAGGCCGAGCACGATCAGGGCGCCGAGGATCACGATCCCGTGGATCGCGTTCGTTCCGGACATGAGCGGTGTGTGCAGCGTGTTCGGCACCTTGGAGATCACGGCGAAGCCGAGGAAGCCGGCGAGCACGAGGATGGCGAGGTTGGTGACGAGCATCAGGCGGGCGCTTCCTCGGTCGCTTCGGGCTCTGCCGGGGCGTCCTGCCTGCCGGCCACGCACGCTCCCTGGAGGATGTCGTCCGACCAGTCGATCTCGAGCGCTCCCTCCTCGCCCACCATCAGCTCGACGAGCGCCACCACGTTGCGGGCATACAGCTGGGAGGCGTGCTGGGCCATGGTGGCCGGCAGGTTGAGCGGCGCGGCGATCGTGACGTCGTCCTTCACCACGGTCTGGCCGGGCTCGGAGAGCTCGCAGTTGCCACCGGCCTCGCCGGCCAGGTCGACGATCACCGAGCCGGGCTCCATGCCGCGCACGGCGTCGGCGCTCACGAGCTGCGGCGCGGGCCGCCCGGGCACCAGGGCGGTGGTGATCACGACGTCGAAGTTCTTGACCGCCTCGTTCAGCGCGGCCTGCTGGGCCTTCTGCTCCTCCGGCGTGAGCTCGCGGGCGTATCCGCCCTCGCCCTCGGCGTCTGACTCGAAGTCGAGCTCGAGGAACTTCGCACCGAGCGATTCGATCTGCTCCTTCACGGCGGAGCGCACGTCGAAGGCGGATACCTGGGCGCCGAGGCGCTTGACGGTGGCGATGGCCTGGAGGCCCGCCACGCCCGCGCCCATCACGAGCACCTTCGCGGGCTTTACCGTGCCGGCCGCGGTGGTGAGCATGGGCATGAAGCGCCCGAGCTCCTGGGAGGCGATCAGCCCCGCGCGGTAGCCGGAGACGGTGGCCTGGGAGGAGAGCGCGTCCATCGACTGCGCACGCGTGGTACGCGGGATCGACTCCATCGCGAAGGCGGCCACGCCGGCGTCCTCGAGCGCCTCGATGCCGTCGGGATCGGTGAGCGGTGCGAGGAAGCCGACGTACACGCCGCCGCGCTTCAGGCGCCCGATCTCCTGCTGGGTCGGCCGCTGGACCTTGGCCACCACGTCTGCCGACCACGGGTCGCCGATGGCCACGCCGGCCTCCTCGTAGGCGGCGTCGAGCACGTCAGAGCCTTCACCAGCGCCGGATTCGACCACGATTTCGACGCCCTTGGAGGCCAGCCGCTTCGCGGCCTCGGGCACTATCGCGACGCGCGTCTCACCGTCGCGCGTCTCCTTCGGGACCCCCAACTTCATAGGCGCGGCAGACTAGCGATATGGCATCGAAACGGCAGACAGTGGAGATCGAGGGGCGCAGCCTCCAGCTCTCGAACCTCGACAAGGTCCTCTATCCGGAGGCCGGCTTCACCAAGGGGCAGGTGATCGACTACTACGCGAACGTCGCTCCCGCTCTCCTGCCCCACCTCGCGGGACGCCAGCTCACGCTCAAGCGCTACCCCGACGGCGTCGAGGGCAAGTTCTTCTACGAGAAGAACTGCCCCAAGCACCGGCCCGACTGGATGCGCACCGTGGCGGTCGAGGCGCGCAACAGGACTGTGAACTTCTGCGTGATCGAGGACCTGCCGGGGCTCGTCTGGACCCAGAACATGGCCTCGCTCGAGCTCCACACCTCCCTGCACATGGCCGAGACGCCGCTCGAGCCCGCCTCGCTCGTGTTCGATCTCGACCCGGGGCCGCCGGCGGGCATCAGGGAGTGCTGCGAGGTGGCGCTCGAGCTGCGCGCGCTGCTCGGCCAGGTCGGCCTTGAGACCTTCGCCAAGACATCGGGGTCGAAGGGGCTCCAGTTCTACGCGCCGCTGCATTCCGGCGCGACCTACGACGCCACCAAGGGCCTTGCGAAGGCGTTCGCCGAGCTGCTCGCCGAGAAGCGGCCGAAGCTCGTGGTGGCGCAGATGAAGAAGGAGCTGCGCAAGGGGAAGGTGTTCATCGACTGGAGCCAGAACGACGAGCACAAGACCACCGTCTGCGTCTACTCCCTGCGCGCGAAGGAGCAGCCGAGCGCCTCGACTCCGGTCACGTGGGAGGAGGTCGAGGCGGGGGCGGCGGGCAAAGGCCTGGCATTCACCTCACGTGAGGTGATCGAGCGCGTGGAGGAACACGGCGACCTCTTCGCGCCGGTTGCGGAGCTCGAGCAGGAACTGCCGACGCTTTAAGTCTTGCTGACTTCGCGGAAGTCGAGCGGTACGCCGAAGTCTTCGCCGCGGAGGTTGTCCTCGCGGTATGCCTCGTCGGCCTCCGGGTGGGCGAACACCACGATCCGGTCGGCCCCGTAGGCCGCGAGCGTGTCTCGGATCGCCTGCGCCGGGTCGGATTCGCCGGTGTCCCCGGCGGCGTCCATCCCGTCCTCACCGAGCTGGGCGACCGTCTCCTCCTGCACCTCCTCGGCGCGCTCGATCGCGTCGTCGTCGTCGGACACCCAGAACTTCACCTTCGAGCCGTGGAGGGCCGGGGCGATCACCATCACCTCTGCCTTGGCGAGATCCTCGTCCGTGCCGAGGGCCTCGCGGACCGCCTCGGCATTCACCGGCTCGCTGGTGACTACGAGTAGCTTCATGACTGCGGGGTACCCGCCGAAGACCATGACGAACCACCCGCCCACCGAACCGGCCGACTACGCGGCCCTCAACGTGCTCTACGGTGCGCTGCTCACCGGCACCGTGGTGGCGCTGCGTGATACCGAGGAGCGCCTCGATGCCCTCGACCTGGTCCAGCTTGCGGGCGCCACCTTCACGCTCTCGAAGGTCGTGGCGCGCGAGCGGATCGGCACCTGGGTGCGCGAGCCGTTCGTGGAGGAGACGCCCGACCACAAGCCGCGTAGGCCGCGCGGACGGCGTATGCGCCGGGCCGTCGGCGAGCTCCTCACATGCACGCGCTGCCTTGGGGCATGGAGTGCGCTGGGCCTGGCGGGTCTGCGGCTCGGCAGCCCTCGCTCCGGCCGAATCGTCGTGGCCGTGCTGGCCTCGTCCGCGGCGAACGACTTTCTCCAGGCCGGGTTCAAGGCGTTGTGCGCGCGGGCGAGCGAAAAGGAAAAAACTGCAGCAGTAAGGGACGAGGGTTCAAGCGTCGCTCATCTCCGCGGATCCGCCTGATCTTCGTCGTTGCGCGTTTGCACGTGTCATAGGACGTACAACTGCGCAACCACGCCTGAAGGACCCCCTTATTGCTGCTGTTTATCCCGGCGTGCGAACGACCGACGAAGGCTCCACGTCGTCGCGCAGGCCCTTGTAGGAGGGCTGGCGCAGCGTCCCGGAGTTCGTCCACTCGCTGAACTCGACCGACGCGACGAGCCGAGGCTCCACGAAATGGGACACCTTCGGCGGCTGGCGGCCCTCGAAGGGCGATGAGGAGGACACCAGCGGCTCGAGCAGGCCAGCGAGGCGCTCCAGCTCGGCCTCGGTGAAGCCGGTGCCGACGCGGCCGGCATAGACGAGCCGGCCGTCGTCGTCGTGCACCCCGGCGAGCAGCGCGCCTATCCGGCCCGCGCGGCCGGCCTTGCCCGGCAGCCAGCCGCCGATCACCACCTCGGTCGAGCGGTAGTTCTTGATCTTCAGCCACTCGCGCGAGCGCTTGCCCGGCACGTACCGGGAGTCGAGTTTCTTGGCGATTATTCCCTCGAGCCCGGCGTCGAGCGAGACCTTCGCGAGCGCGCTGCCCTCGCCCACCTGGTGCTCGGGTGTGCGCCAGCGCTCGCCCTCGATGCCGAGCCCCTCGAGCAGCTCGCGGCGGTCGGTGTAGGGGAGGCCGGTGAGGTCGCGGCCGTTCAGCCAGAGCACGTCGAAGGCCATGAAGTAGGCCGGCACCTCCTTCGCCTTGCGCTTCACCGCCGCCTCGGTGCCCAGGTGGATGCGCCCCTGCAGGCGCTGGAAGCTCGGGCGGCCCTGCTCGTCGAGCGCCACGATCTCGCCGTCGAGCACGGCCGAGTGGCTGCCGAGCTCACGCCCGAGCGCGCGCAGCTCCGGGTACTGCTTGGTCTGGTCGCGGCCCGTGCGGCTCTCGAGGCGGAACTCCCCGGGTGAGGAGTAGACGATCGTGCGCACGCCGTCCCACTTGATCTCGAAGGCGTAGTCGCCCTCAGCGGCCGGCATCGAGCCGAGGGTGGCCTTCATCGGCTCGATCCGCTCCGGCATCGGCTCCGCCTCGGGGTCGACGGGCGGATCCATGCGGTGGATCATCCAGTCCTTCCCGCGGGTCTGGAAGAGCACGTAGCGGCCCTGTACGCGCTCGCCGTGGAGCACGACCATCACCTCCTTCTCACGCCACTTCTCGACCTCGTAGGTGCCGTGGTCCCAGACGAGCACCTTGCCGGCGCCGTAGTTGCCCGCCGGGATCTCGCCCTCGAAGTCGATGTAGTCGAGCGGGTGATCCTCGACGTGCACCGCGAGGTGATTCGTCTTCGGGTCCATCGGCACGCCCTTGGGCACGGCCCAGGACACGAGCACGCCGTCGCGCTCGAGCCGGAAGTCCCAGTGCAGGCGCATGGCGTGGTGCTCCTGCACCACGAAGCGCTCCTGCGTGCCGCGCTTCTCGCCGCCCTTCGGCTCCGGCGTCTCCTCGAAGCGCCGCTTCTTCTCGTAGGTCTGGAGCTTCTTCCTGGCCACGCGGCCAGAGCCTCGCAGCTTGCTACAGCAGCTTCGCCTTCGTCCGCTTCACCCCGCGCTTCACCCGCAGGACGACGACCTTCTTCGTTCCGGTCGGGACCGAGAACCTCGCCTTCCGCCCGCCCGCACGCAGCGTCCCCTCGCACACGCCCTGTTCGCCGAAGCAGGCCACGGGTACGCGCACGCGTCCGCGCCTCACGCGCAGCTTTCGCGCGGAGACCTTGGTACGCGGGCCAGGTCGCGCGAGATAGGCCTCCTTCTGGAGCCGGACGATCTCGACGAGCTCGCCAAGGGCGATGTTCACGTCGGTGAGGTGCAGGCCCCAGGTGGAATCGGGCGATGGGTTCAGCTTCCGCGCGGCGCCGACCTGCCTGATCTGCAGCGAATGCGAGCCGTCGAGGCGCTCGCAGCGGCCGGTGTAGCGGTCGGCGGGACGCACCCACGCCGTGGGGGCGCTCGGCGGCGGGCCGCCGTAGGTCTGCACCAGCAGCGCCCCGATCACGCCCGGATAGGACTCGCCGCGCAGGAGGGACTCGAGTGGGCCGCTGCGGCCAGAGAGCATGGCCGGGTCGGTGCAGGCGATCTCGTAGGCGGCACCGCGCGGGAACTCGAAGGGGTCTGGGGTGCCTGTCGCGCTCGGCCGCGAGAAGCGGGAGTTCGAAGGCGGCGTCTCGCCGTAGGCCGACCACGCCACGATGCAGCCGGTTTCGCCCTTCTTCGAGCACAGCGGCACGTTCTCGAAGTCCCCACCGCCCAGCTCGCCCTTGCGAACGGTCACGTTCTGTCCCAGGAGCAGCCCCGAGACCAGCCGCCGGCGCACCGAGGGCTCCTTGTCGACCTCCGCTCGGACGAGCGCCCGCAGCATGCGCGTGCCCTGAGAGTGGCCGATGAGCACCACCCCGCGGCCCGCATTGAAGTTCTTCAGGTAGTCGAGGAACGCTTCGCGCACATCCGCGAACGCCACGCGCTGCGCCGCCTGCTGCTGCTCGGCCGAGGCCGCCTGGAGTCCGGCCAGCGTGAGCTGGCGGTACACCGGCGCGTAGACGCGGCACTGGGAGGAGAAGCGCGAGGCCTGGTAGCGCGCAATCGCCCGCAGGCTCGCGTCGATCCGCTTGTCCGCGGCGGGCGCCGGCTGCTCGGAGACGGTGGGGTAGACGTAGAAGCAGTCGATCTCCGGGTCGGCGGGAAGTTGCGGGCGCTCGACGCGCGAGCTGCCGTCGGCCTCCTGGATCGTGGTGTCGAGCGAGTCGCGGCACGGGTTGTCTGCCGCGCCCGGCTGGCAGAGCCAGACGGTCTCCGCGCGGGCCGGAGTGGCGGCGAAGCCGAAGAAGCTGAGGCCGACCAGCAACAGCCCGAACCGGGTCACTGCTCGCCCGCGCCCTCGCGCAGCGTGGCGAGCGAGCGCCTGATCAACCTCGAGACGTGCATCTGGGATATGCCGATCCGCTCCGCGATCTCCGACTGGGTCATGTCCTCGACGAAGCGTAGGTGGAGGATCATCTGCTCGCGCTGTTCGAGCGCCTTGAGCGGAGCCGCGATCGAGGCCTCGTATTCGACGAGGTCGTAGCGCCGGTCCTCGGCACCGACGGTGTCGCCGAGCGAATCGCCCTCGTTGTCCGGGTCGCCGGAGCGGCCGGCCTCGAGCGAGACTGCGTCATAGGCCACCGCGGCCTCCATCGCCTCGAGCACGTCCTCGACCGTGTCGCCGATCCGCTCGGCCACCTCGGCCGGCGTGGGCGAGCGGCCGAGCTTGCCGGAGAGCTCCACCACCACCCGGTCGACCTTGAGCGCGCGCTCCTGCATCCCGCGCGGCACTCGCACCGTCCACCCGACGTCTCGAAAATGGCGCTTGAGCTCGCCCACGATCGTCGGCACGGCGTAGCTCGAGAACGAGGTGCCGCGGTCGGGATCGAAGCGGTCGACCGCCTTCACCAGGCCGAGGCTTGCCACCTGGGTGAGGTCGTCGAGCGGCTCGCCCTTGCGCGCGTAACGGCGGGCGAGCGTCTCCGCAAGGGGCAGGAAGCGCTCGATCACCTGCTCGCGAGCACCGACATCACCGTCCTTGTGGTACGCGCGCAGCAGGCGAACGTCTTCTCTCGAACGTGTGTCCAGCTTCGCCGGAGCCCGCTCTTCCAATGCCTTCCTCGCCTTAGGATGTAGATGAACCGAGAGACCGCGCGAGGGGCTGGGCGCTGGCCGGCCTCCGATTCTACCTCTGGCCCTATGCCCATAACGCCACTCAGAGTCCTAGCCGCCGACGAGCGCAAGCCGCAGCTCGAGGAGCTCGTGCGCCTGCTGGCGAGCCTCGGCCACCATGTGATCGCGCGCGCGGTGGCGCTGGCGGACGTCGAGCGTTCGATTGTCGAGGATCAGCCGGATGCGGCCGTGGTGCTCGTGCACGACGACGAGGAGCATGCGCTGACCCTCATCGAGGAGATCGTGGACGGCGCGAGCTGCCCGGTCGTGGCGCTCCGCGAGACCCCCGATCCGGACTTCATCGGCGAAGCGGCCGAGCGTGGGATATACGCCTACGTGCAGCCGATGAACGCCGACGCCCTGCGCGGCGCCATCGAGGTGGCGATGCGTCGCCACGCCGAGACCGAGCGCCTCGAGGAGACCGTCGACCAGCTCACCGCCGCGCTCCAGCGCCGTGCGGTGATCGAGCGCGCGAAGGGGATGCTGATGGAGCGCCACGGCATCGACGAGCGCGAGGCGTTCGAGCTGCTGCGCGGTCACGCCCGCTCCTCGAACACCAAGGTGCTCGAGCTCGCCCGGTCGGTCACCCAGGGCGTCACGCTCGAGCGCTAGGCGAGCGGCGAGTCGTCGAGCCCGTCGATGAGCTCGGGCAGCGACCCGTAGACCTCGGACGCGCCGGCCTCGCGCAGCTCCTCGTCCGAGAACCCACCCGTGAGCACGGCGAGCGTCTCGATGCCGGCGCGCTTCGCAGCCTCGCAATCCCACGTCGAGTCGCCGACCATCACCGACTGCTCGGGATCGCCGGCCTTCTCGATGGCGGCCTTGACGAGGTCCGGCTCGGGTTTCGTGGCGTCGACATCGGCGGAGCTAGTCCAGTCGTCGGCGAGGTCGCGGGCGTCGAGCAGGTCGAGGTAGTGGTCGAGCTCGTTCTGCTTCGCCGAGCTGGCAAGCACCACGGCGTGCCCGCGGTCCTTGAGGGCGGCGATCAGGTCGTGTGCGCCCTCGAGCGGCTCGACCTCCTCGATCAGCGCGAGGTAGAGGGCCTTCTCCGCATCGCGGACGTCATCGCCCTTCTCCTCCTCGACCTCGGCGCCGGCCAGCGCCTCGACGAGCTGGTCGCCACCCATCCCGATGTGGCGGTGGATGCGCCATACCGGCAGCAGCACCTCGTGCTGGCGGAAGGCCCGGTACCACGCCACGGCGTGCTGGTAGTTCGTGTCGACCAGCGTCCCGTCGACGTCGAGGATCGCCGCCCTCGCCACGCTAGGCCACTGCCTGGGAGTCGTCCGGATCGGCAACGGCGCGCACCTGGTCGAGGGCCCTGCGGATGAGCCGCGAGATCTGCATCTGGGAGACGCCGATCTCCGTCGCGATCTGCGACTGGGTCAGCTCGTTCACGAAGCGCAGCTTCAGGATCTGGCGATCACGCTGGTCGAGCACGTCCCATGACGAGCGCAGCGTCGCGCGATGCTCGACCGCCTCGAAGCGCTCGTCCTCGCGGCCGAGCGTCTCGGCCCGGCTGCGGGGCTCGCCGTCCTCGGAAGGCGCCCCGCCGCCGTCGAGCGACTCCGTGGTGAAGGCCACTCGGGCCTCGAGCGCCTCGAGCACCTGCTCCGGGCTCTCACCGGCGGCGAGTGCGATCTCGGCGACCGACGGCGAGCGGCCGAGCCCGCTCGAGAGCTCGTCGGTCAGGCGCGTGACCTTCAGCAGCCGCTCCTGCACGGGCCGGGGCACGCGCGCGGACCAGGAGTGGTCGCGGAAATAGCGCTTCAGCTCGCCGAGGATCGAAGGGATCGCGTAGCTCTTGAAGGCGACGCCCACCGTAGGGTCGAAGCGGTCGACCGCGCGCACGAGCGCCAATGCGGCTACCTGCTCGAGGTCCTCCATCGGAACGCCGGAGGTGGCATAGCGCCGGGCGAGCCCGTGCGCTAGCCCTAGATGGCGCCTTACCAGCTCCTCGCGGCAGTCGATCCTGCCGTGCGCGCTGTAGGCAAGATGAAGCTCCGCGTCCGATAGGAGGCTCGATGGGGGTTCTCCCATGGCGGACATCTTCGCTGTGTACGCGTCGTCAGTCCAGCCGGTTCACGGTCGCGGTGCGGACGCGAAAGGAGCCGAGCCTGTTGGGGGCCCGGCTCCTGATCGTGTGTCCGGCGGCCGCCACCGCCGGACTGGTTCGCTCTCTCGCGAGATTCTCTACTAAGGGAGTAAGCGGCCAGTACCCCAGATGGTTCAAGGCCAAACCGGTTAGCCGGGGCTATTGATGGGCAAGACTCCGCTCCCATGCCGCGCCTCCGACGATCCGATTGCAGCGCCCCCGGCATCAAGCGCGTGAAGAAGGGCCGTGGGTTCGCCTTCTACGACGAGAGCGGGGAGAAGATCGGCGACAAGGAGACCGTGGAGCGAATCCGCGAGCTCGCCGTTCCGCCCGCCTGGAAGGAGGTGTGGGTCTGCTCGGACCCATGGGGCCACATCCAGGCCACGGGCTTCGATGTCGCGGGCCGCAAGCAGTACCGCTACCACCAGAAGTGGCGCGAGCGCGAGGACCGCAAGAAGTTCGACGAGATGCTCGAGTTCGCCGAATCGGTGCCGAAGCTGCGCAAGCGCGTGGAGAAGCACCTCGAGGATTCCGATGCGCTCGACCGCGAGCGCGTGCTCGCCTGCGCGGTGCGGCTGCTCGACACCGGCTTCTTCCGCATCGGCACCGAGGAGTACGCCGAGGCCAACGAGTCCTACGGCCTGGCGACGATCCTGAAAGATCATGTGACCCTCGGCGACGGCCCCGAGGTGGTGTTCGACTATCCGGCGAAGTCGGGTCGCCAGATGAAGCGCGAGATGCTCGACCCAGAGGTGCGCGCGGTGATCGAGCCGCTCAAGCGCCGCCGCGGAGGCAGCGAGGAGCTGCTCGCCTGGAAGGAGGGCCGCCGCTGGCGCGACGTGAAGTCGGGGGACATCAACGCCTACCTGAAGGAGGTCACCGGCGATGACTTTTCGGCCAAGGACTTCCGGACCTGGAACGCGACGGTGCTCGCGGCGGTGGCGCTGGCGGTCTCGGGTCAGGCGCACGGGACGAAGACCGGCCGCAAGCGCGCCATCGCCCGTGCGGTGAAGGAGGTGGCCGGATACCTCGGCAATACGCCGGCCGTCTGCCGTGCCTCCTACATCGACCCGCGCGTGATCGACCGCTTCGAGGACGGCATCGTGATCACCACCGACCTCGAGCCCGAGGACGCGGGCGAGGCCGTGCTCGACCTGCTGCGCGAGGAGGACTCGCCGGACGTCGAGAACGTGGCCTGACTAGCGGTAGAGAATCTTCCGGAGCGGTGAATCACGCTCGGCCGCGAGGGCTCGCTTGCGGTGTCCACCAGCTCGAAATCGCCTCGCACGAGTAGCGGCCCGTCGGGGTAGGCGGTCACCGTGGCGGCCTGGGGCGGGGTTGGGGAATCCACGACCCTCGTGATGCAGCAGACGAGTCTGGGTGCGCGCTATGCCGCCATCGGCTCGTCGAGCCTGTCGCGGAGTTTGCCGAGGCCTAGCCGGAGGCGACCCTTGACGGTTCCGAAGGGAATGTCGAGCTTCGCCGCGATTTCGGTATGGCTGAGCCCGCCGTAGTAGGCGAGTTCGATGGCACGCCGCTGATCTTCGGGCAGCTTGCCGAGGGCTGCTCGCACCCGCCTCACGTCCTCGAGGTGAGCGACCTGTGCATCGGTCTGATCGGATGCCTGAATCCTCTCCAGCGCCTCCGCGCTCGTGCGCCGGCGCTCATGAACTCGATCCTTCCTGACCGCGTCGATGGCACGGTGTTTGACCGTTTGCAGGATCCACGTGCGGGCGCTGCCAAGCTCCGGGTCGAACCGCGCCCGCGTGCGCCAGATCGAGAAGAACGCCTCCTGAGCGATGTCATCCGCGATGCTTCGCGAGCCGACCATCCGGTAGGCAATCGAGACAGCGACCGGCCGAAAGCGCTCGTGCAATGCCTCGAAGGCAACCGCGTCGCCGGTCTGCGCCAGGAGCATCAGATCTTCATCCGCGAGGCGCGCGAGGTCAGCTAGATGTGACACGGGGCTCCTGGTTTCGGGTTCGGTGACAACTCGTCACCGCGGCCTAGGAGTCCCCCTCAATAAGCCCGGAAGCCACAGGGATAACCGGGGTTAAACCTTCCTAAACGTGTGATCTAGGCCGTACCCCCCCAGCGCAGAACCCCGTTCCGCACGACGCCGGGAGTCCCCCTCCATCAACGGCGTCAGCGGGAAGAGAAGGGCCCGGCGCGGCGGGGACGTTGCGTCGGGTCCACTCTCATCTGCGTGGCTTAGGCGGCCAGCTCGGCCACGACCTCGCGCACGCCGCCGGCCGGGCGGGCCGAGACGAGGTGGTGCGAGATGCGCCGCATCAGGCGGTGCGCGGCCTCGTTGTCGCCGAGCATCGTGGCGGTGAAGCGGCAGATGCCGTTCTCGCGTGCGACGTCGGTGAGCGCCAGTCCGAGCGCCGTGCCGAGGCCCTGCTGCTGGTAGGCGTCGCCAATCACCACGGCCACCTCGGCGGAGGTGGGGTCGGCCGCGTCGCACACGTAGCGCGCGACGCCGATGATCCAGTCCGGATGGTCGAGGGGCGAAGCCACGAGCGCAGCGTGGGCGTGTCCGTCCACCTCGGTGAGGTAGCGGAGCTCGCCGCGCGTGAAGCGCGGCTTCGCCGTCATGAAGCGGCGCTGGACGGTGTCGTCGGAGAGCTTTGTCAGCGCCTCGGAGAGCGAGTCCTTGTCCTCCGGGCGGATTGGCCGAAGCTCAACCGGAACCTGCATCTTTGTGAGCTTCAATTTCACACAGCGAGCATGGCACCGGACGGGCCGGAGGACTGTGACCGCGGTCACTCAGCAAATGGGGGTGTGATCGCGCCCTTCTCCGTGATGTAGGCGGCCACCGGTTCGCGCGGCGTCACGTCGAAGGCGGGGTTCGCCGCCTCGGCGTGCTCGGGCGCCGAGCGCCGCCCGAGCAGGTGGGTGACCTCGTCGGCGTGGCGCTCCTCGATCGGGATCGCGGCGCCGTCCGCGGTGTCCCGATCGATTGTGGACGTGGGTGCGGCCACGTAGAACGGCACGTCGTGGCGCTCGGCGAGCACCGCCAGCGCGTAGGTGCCGACCTTGTTGGCGAAGTCGCCGTTGCGGGCGATCCGGTCGGCGCCCACCACCACGCGGTCGACCATCCCGCGCGCGAACAGCGAGCCCGCGGCACCGTCGGTCACCAGGCGATAGGGAATGCCGGCCCGGCCGAGCTCGAACGCCGTGAGGCGCGCGCCCTGGAGC
>JACCYP010000215.1 GCA_013696425.1 Thermoleophilaceae bacterium | reverse complement strand
GTCGAAGACCCTCTTCGCTGTCGACGAGCTGTCCGGCTTCATCGCCGCCGTGGCGCTCGTGCGGCCCCAGGGCATGCACGGGATGACGCCGAAGTCGGTAAAGAAGAAGCTGAAAGCACCAAGCTTCGCCGCGGCCGTGAACCGCGAGGAGATGCGTACCGCTGCCGACGAGCTCGGCGTCGACTTCGACGAGCACCTGGCCTTCGTGATCGCGGCGATGGAAGCCCGCGCCGAGGAGCTGGGGCTGGAGGGCTCGGGCTCCTAGAGCTTCGCGCCTTCGGCGCTCGGACGGATGGCAATGGAGGGCGGCCCGGATGGTTCCAGGTCTCCGCGAGGCGCCCAAGGACGTCGAAGGTCGAAAAGGGCACCGTATAGGGGCCTTATTCGACTCTCGATCCACGGGTGCCACGTAGCCGCTCGCGGACGACGTGCTCGGCTCAGACCACCCCCTTATTGCTGCAGGTAAGACGAGCGGCGAAGCCGCGAAGCATGCAGTTCAGCCCCAGCGCCCGCCCTTCTTCGCCCACTCCCCCATGTGGTCGGCGCTGCAGAAGCCGTCGGGGATGCGGTGCTCCCCGCGGTGGCGGATCAACAGGACGCGACTGTCGGACAAAGGCATCCCACAGTGGGCGCACTCCGTCAGCGAGTCGGTCAGGCCGCTCGGCTCCTCGATCGTCCCCGCCTCCCAGTGCGCTCCCTGGATCGTCCACGGCACCACGTGCTCCAGCCGGCAGAACGCCGCCCGGCGCTCCCCCGCGGGCCCCGCCGCGCGCCAGCCGTCGAGCGGCTCGACGTCCGCGCCGCACCATGTGCAGGTCTCCTCGGCCACGTGGCTATCTTGGCTGAATGGACCCGGCGCGCATCATCGTCCTCGAGGGCGACCAGACCGGCCAGGAGCTGCTCGACCAGGCGCTGCGGGTAATCGAACCCGAGGTGACAGGGGTCCCGCTCGAGCTCGAGCGCTTCGACCTTTCCCTCGAGAACCGCCGCGCCACCGGCAACGCCGTCGTGACCGACGCCGCCCGGGCGATGCGCGAGGCCCGCTTCGGCATCAAGGCCGCCACCGTGACCCCCGAGGGCAAGGACGACGTCGGCAGCCCGAACCGGATCCTGCGCGAGGAGATCGACGGCAAGGTGATCGTGCGCACCGGGCGCCGTATCCCGGGCGTCACGCCGGTGGCGGGCGTGCACTACCCGATCGCCGTCTGCCGGATGGCGGTCGGGGACGCCTACGGCGCGGAGCAGTGGCGGGTCGAGGAGGACGGCGACGAGATCGCCTTCCGCACCGAGCGCATCAGCCGCTCTGTCTGCTCAGCCGTCGCCGAGTACTCCTTCCGCACCGCGAAGCGCATCAAGGGACGCGTGTACGGCGGGCCGAAGTGGACCGTCTCGCCCGTCTACGAGGGCATGCTGAAGGAAGAGCTCGACGCCGCCGCCGAGCGCCACCACGAGGTGCCGTATGAGCCCGTGCTGATCGACGCCACCTATGCCGGCCTGATCTCGGGCGCTCCCGAGCACCCGCTCGTGATCCCGGCGCTCAACCGCGACGGCGACTGCCTCTCCGACTTCGTGCTCCCGCTCTTCGGGTCGATCGCCGGCGCCGAGTCGGTGCTGCTGGCCTTCGACGACGACCTCTCGCCGCGCGTCGCCATGGCCGAGGCCCCCCACGGCACCGCCCCAGCCCTCGAGGGCAAGGACATCGCGAACCCGATGGCGATGATCCTCTCGACCGCCGCGGTACTGCACTACGTGGCCGAGGCCACCGCCGAACGCGAGGCCGAGACCGCCTCGCGGGCGATCTACGAGGGCGTACTCGAAGCCGTGGCCTCCGGCACGCGCACGCCCGATCTCGGCGGGCACTCCTCGATGAGCGAGTTCACCGACGAGGTGATCTCGCGCGTGCGCACGAAGGTGGACATCTGGTCCTCGCTGGGCTAGCGGCCCTGCTGGCGGCGTTCCCGCTGCCAGCAGCGCCCACCGGCCAGCAGGCCGCACCCGCCGACGAGGCACTGCGGTTCGCTCGCTCGATCGCGCGTACGCCGCGCCCCGCGGGCGGCGCCGGGGAGCGCAATGCCCAGGAGCGCGTGGCCAAGCGCTTCGAGGCAGCGGGCCTCAGCGTCTCAACCCAGTCGTTCGGCACTCGCCCGGGCCGGTCGCGCAACGTGATCGGAGTCAAGAAGGGCAGCCAGGGGTGTCTGAAGATCTTCATGGCGCACGCCGACTCGGCGGGCGGCGACGAGCCCGGAGCCAACGACAACGCGTCCGGGGTCGGTGCGCTGGTCGCGCTGGCACCGCTGCTCGAGGGCAGGGGCTGTGAGACCTGGCTCGTCGCCACGGGGGCCGAAGAGCGTGTCTACACGGGCTCGCCCGACCACCTCGGGGCGCTCGCCCTGGCCAGGCGCGCGAGAAACCGCGACCTCCGCTGGGCCCTCTCCCTCGACGAAGTCGGCCGCGACGGCTCCTTCCACCTGCGCTCCCCCGTCCGCGCGATCCGCCCGAAGGTCGAGGGCGAGCTGCTGCGAGCCGCCCGCCGAAAGCGCGTCCCCGTTCGCTGGGTCCGGGACGAGGGCCAGGGCAACTCCGACCACCGCGAGTTCGAGCTCGCCGCGCTGCCGGGCATGAAGCTCGGCGGCCGCGCCGATCCCTGCCGTCACATGCCCTGTGACCGCGGGAGCCGACTGCGCGCGCTCCCGCTCGGCCGGACGCTACGTCTCCTTGTCGAACTCCAGTGACGCCGAGTTGATGCAGTAGCGCTGACCCGTCGGGCCGGGGCCGTCGTCGAACACGTGGCCCAGGTGGCCGCCACAGGTGGCGCACACGACCTCGGTGCGCTTCATGCCGAACTTGTTGTCGGGCTCGAGCAGGATGTTGGGCGTCTCGGCCGGTTCGGTGAAGCTCGGCCAGCCCGTACCGGAGTCGAACTTCGCGTCCGAGGAGAAGAGGTCCGAGCCGCACGCGGCGCAGCGGTACATCCCGCTCTCCTTGTTGAAGTTGAGCTCACCGCTGAAGGGCCGCTCGGTGCCCTTGCGCCTCAGCACCTCGTACTGCTCGGGCGTCAGCTCCTCCTGCCACTGCTCCTCTGTCTTCTCGACTTTCTCGGTCATCGGCTCACCGTCGCTTTCTGGTTTGGTGTTGCACCTTCGTCGGGCAGGCCGGCCGCCTCCCGCTCGGGATCAGAGAGGTGCTGCTTGCGCCTGTACTCATAGAAGCGCCTCTGTATGAACAAAGTGAAAACGCCGGCGGCGAAGATCGAGGTCAGGTTCACGGCGAGCTGGGCGGTCGCCCCGCCGACGTCGTCCCAGTTCTCGTAGGCGGTCGCCACTCCGATGTTGGCTGCCGCGGGGATGGTGGTCACAGACACCAGCACCCCGATGAGCGCCCCCGACTTAGCGGTCGTCAGCGACAGCATCCCCGCGGCCCCCGCGGTCACCGCGACGATCACCGAGAAGATGTCGGGGTTCGCGATGAAGTCGGTGAACTGCCGTCCCTCCTCCTCGAAGGAGTCGGGCACGGCCCCCGACCACTTGAGCACGAGCGCCGCGAGAATCGTCGCGAGGATGCCGACCGGGAAACCCACGAGCAGCGCCTTTCCCGAGCGCCGGGCGAGCCCGGACCGTTTGTTCACCACCGCGACGCAGAAGCCCGCGATCGGACCGAACTCCGGCCCGACGATCATCGCCCCAATGATCAGGATCGTCGAGTCGAGCATGATCCCGACCATCGCGATCTGCATCGCGAGCACCATGAACAGCACGAAGGAGATCGACAGCTCCGTCTGCTCGGAGGTGCGCGCCTCGACCTCCTCCCACACCACCGCGTCCGAGGGGAGCCCAGGCGCGTGGCGGTCGGCCCGGTCGGCCGCGTCGGAGAGCTCGAGGTCGATCTCCTCGATCGCGATCGACCCGTCCCGCGGGATCTCGAGCTCCTTCAGGTCCGACAGGAGCAGGCTGGCGTCCTCGCGCGCCACGTCCGCGAGGATCACGTCGCCCTCGGGCTTGAGCGCGGCTCCCTCGAGCAGGATCACGTTGCAGGCCGATCCGGATACGTCGAGCAGGTCAAGCGCCTTCTTCGCGCTCTCCGGGGGAGCGACTATCCGGAGGTGCAGCAATACATCACCCGAGCGCGGTCCAGACCGTCTTGGTCTCGAGGTAGGCGTCGAGGTTCGCGTGGCCCATCTCACGCCCGATGCCCGAGGCCTTGTAGCCCCCGAACGGCGCCGCTGGGTCGCTCGCACCCCAGACGTTGATGTAGACCGATCCGGCCTTCAGCAGGTGCGCGAGTCGGTGGGCGTTGCCCACGTCCCGCGTCCAGACCCCGGCCGCGAGGCCGTACTCCGAATCGTTCGCGCGCCGCGCGACCTCCTCGATGTCGTCGTAGGGCATAGCCACGAGCACCGGCCCGAAGATCTCCTCGCGGGCGATCTTCATGTCGTCCTCGACGCCGGCGAACAGCGTCGGGTTGATGAAGTAGCCGCCGTTCGCGCCTTCGGTCGCGCCGCCGCCAGCCACCGCCTCGGCACCCTCCGAGAGGCCCGACTCGATGTAGGAGAGCACCCGCTCGTGCTGCGCCTTCGACACAACCGGCCCGAACTGCGACTCGGGATCGAGCCCGGGGCCGACCTTCGCTCCCTTCGCGGCGTCCGCGAGGGCAGACACGACCGTGTCGTACTGGTCCTTCTGCACGTACAGGCGCGAGGCCGCGTTGCAGGCCTGGCCGGTGTTGAAGTAGAGGCCCTGGAACGAGCCCGGGATGGCCTGCTCGAGATCGGCGTCGGGCAGGATGATGTTCGCGCTCTTGCCGCCCAGCTCGAGCGTCACCCGCTTGAGCATCCGGCCGGCGGTCTCGCCGATCGCGCGGCCGACCTCGGTCGAGCCCGTGAACGCGATCTTCGCGATGCCGGGGTGATCGACGATCGCCTTGCCGGTCTCACCGTCGCCGGTGAGCACGTTCACCACGCCCTCCGGAAGGCCAACCTCGGCCACCAGCTCCGCGAGGCGCAGCGCCGTCAGGGGAGTCTGCTCGGCCGGCTTGAGGATCACCGTGCAGCCCGCGGCAAGCGCCGGGGCGATCTTCCAGGCGGCCATCAGCAGGGGAAAGTTCCAGGGGATGATCTGGCCGCACACCCCGACCGGCTCCCTGCGCGTGTAGACGAACGCGTTCGGCCAGGACACCGGGATCGTCTCGCCCTCGATCTTCGTCGGCCAGCCCGCGTAGTACTGCAGGTGCGCCACCGCCAGCCGGACGTCGACCATCTTCGCGTAGGCCACCGGCTTGCCCTGGTCGAGTGCCTCGAGCTCCGCGAGCTCGTCCGTGTTGGCCTCGAGGGCGGCGGCGAGCGCCATCATCTGCTGGCCGCGCGCGTGGGCCGGCTGCTTGCCCCATGGGCCCTCGAGCGCGGCGGCAGCGGCCTTCACCGCGCGGTCCACGTCCTCCGCGCCGGCGTGCGCGACCTGCGTGATCTCCTCGCCCGTGGCCGGGTTCTCGGTGCCGAAGGTGCGCCCGTCGGCGGCGTCGACCCACTCGTTCCCGATGAACAACTTGCCAGGCCCGCGCTCGATGAAGGAACGGGAGGCGTCGGACAGGGACTGCGTTGCCGTGGTCACGGTGGGATCTCCTCGATTACGGGGTCATGACGATCTTGAGCGCCTCGCGCCGGTCATACGCGGCGTAGGCCTCAGGTGCTTCGCTCAATGGCATGTGGTGGGTCACGAGCGCACTCGGGTCGAGCACGCCGGAGTCGAGCATCGCGAGCACGCGGTCCACGTGCCCGATCACGTTCGCGTGGCCGCTCTTGATGGTGAGCGCCTTGATCCACACGATGCCCATGTGGACCTCCATCCGCTCGGCGTACACGCCCGTGGCGGACACCGTGCCGCACTTGCGGGCGAGGCGGCACGCGAGGTCGAACGCGTCGGGGTGCCCCACCGCGTCGATCGCGGCGTCCACACCGCGACCGTCGGTCAGCGACTTGGCCACCGCGCGCGGGTTCTCCTCGGTGAGGTGCACCGGAGTGGCGCCGAAGCTCTTGGCCACGCCCAGGCGGTCCTCCACCGTGTCGATCGCGATCACGTTCGCGGCGCCCGCGGCCGTGGCCGCCTGAACGGCGCACAGCCCGACCGGACCGAGGCCGAGCACCGCGACGGTGTCGCCGGGCGTGACGTTCGACGCCTCGACCGAGTGATAGCCCGTGCCGAACACGTCACCGGCGAACAGCGCCACGTCGTCGGACATCCCCTCGGGCACCCGTCGCAGGGTCATGTTCGCGCGCGGCACGAGCGCGAGGTCCGCCTGGGTGCCCTCGAGCGAGCCGAGCGTGGAGCCGTGCCCGAACACCCGCGCGTCGTCGCACTTGTGGTACTCGGCGCGCATGCAGTGGAAGCAGGAGCCGCAGGCGGTGTGGTAGCAGCCGAGCACGCGGTCTCCCTCGGCCACGCGGGTTACCTGGTCCCCCACCGCGGTCACCGTGCCCACGAACTCGTGACCGAGCGTGAAGCCCTGCTCGATCTTCACGCGGCCGTGGAAGATGTGCAGGTCGGAGCCGCACACGCCAGTCGCCTCGATCCGGACGATCGCGTCGTCGCCGGCCAGCAGCTCGGGCTCGGGCTTGTCCTCGAGCACCACCTCGCCGGGAGCCTGGAATGTGACCGCCTGCATCTCCTGGGAACCTATCGCCAATGGACAGGCTCTCAAGCGTCGACTCCTCGTTCCTGAGCGAGGAGGGCTGGGCCACCCACACACATGTGGGCGCCGTGATGGTGTTCGAAGGCCCCCCGCCGGCGCCCGAGGACTTCCTCGCCCACGTGGAATCACGGCTCGATCTCGTGCCGCGCTACCGCCAGCGGCCGGTGCGCCCGCCGTTCGGCCTGGCCGCCGATGCCTGGGTCGACGATCCGCGCTTCAACCTCGAGTACCACGTGCGCATCACGGCGCTGCCGCCGCCCGGCTCCGACGACCAGCTGCGCCGCCAGGCCGGACGTGTGTTCTCCCAGCACCTCGACCGCTCGAAGCCGCTGTGGGAGCTATGGCTGGTCGAGGGCCTGGACGGCGGTCGCTTCGCCGTGATCGGGAAGACCCACTCGGCGCTCGTCGACGGCGTGTCACGCGACCTCATGTCCGTGCTGCTCGAGCCCACCGAGAAGCCCTCCGACCCCGGCGGCCCGCGCCGCTCGTGGACCCCGCGCCCCGAGCCCACCGACGCCCAGCTCGTGAGCGCCGCGATCGCCGACGCGCCGGCAAACTTCGTGAGCGATGTCGTGCGTCTGCCGCTCGGCGCCCTCAGCGCCCTGCGTGAGCGTTTCGAGCCGACGCCGGTCGCCACGCCACTGAACGTCCCGATCGGCACCCACCGCCGCGTGGCATGGACGCGCCAGGAACTCGGCGATTTCCGGGTCGCGAAGGAGGCGCTCGGCGGCACCGTGCACGACGCATACCTCACTGTCGTGGCCGGCGCGCTCGGGCTGTGGCTGCACTCGCGCGGTGTATCGACATCGGGACTCGAGTTGCGCGCAAGTGCTCCGGTATCCACCCGCGACGGCCGGGTGGCCGACGTCGAGGTTCCGCTCGCGGTCGGGGTGGCCGATCCGGTGAAGCGCTTCGAGCAGATCCGCGACGCCCGCCTGGAGGCCACGGAGACCGTGGGCGCGCTCCACGCCGCCTCGATAGCCGCTCTCGAGGACTTCGCGCCACCCACCCTTCTCGCCCAGGCGTCGCGCGCGAGCCTCGACCACCCCGCCGCCAACCTCCTCGCCGCCAACCTCCCGGGGCCGCAGTTTCCGCTCTACCTGCTCGGCCACAGGCTCGAATGGCTGGCGCCCATGGGCTTCCTGGCAGAGCGCCGCGCGCTCGTGATCGCAGCCATCTCCTACGACGGGCACCTCGACTTCGGCTTCCTCGCGGACTACGACGCCATGCCGGACATCGATCGCCTGCCGGAGTTCCTCGACCAGGCGGTCACCGAACTGCTCGATCAGCCCAGGCCGGCTGCCTCCGGGTAGCTCCGCCTGCAGGTCCTCGGAGAGCCCGGCGAAGAGCCGGACCGATGCGAGCGGATTCTCGGGTGGCCTAGCCGGTCCCACCGGGAGCGATCGTAACCTCGCGCGGCTCCCTCCACATCGTCCACAGCATCGGCCCGTCGGGCAGCGTCAGCTCGTCGGTCACCTCGAACCCGTGGCGTGCATAGAACGGCAGGTTGTCCTCCTTCGAGGACTCGAGGTAGGCGGGCCACTCGTCGCGGTCCACGCGCTCGAGCACCTTGGCGAGGAGCGCCGATCCACACCCCTCCCCCTGGTGCTCGGGCTCGGTGCCGAGTACGGCCAGGTACCAGTGGGGCTCGCTCGGGTGGAGTTCGTCGAGCTTCGCAAGCCCACGCATCACCTCCCCCACGCGGCGGCCGAAGTCGAACAGCAGCGGCGCCATGCGCAGCAGCTCGCGGGTGCCCACCTGCCACGTGCCCGGCGGAGCCCAGAGCGCACCCGCTCGCAGGCCGTCGACGGTCCAGTTCTCCCCGCGCGAGAGGAACACGGCCTTCAGGCGCAGCTCGAAGGACTTGCGCAGCTGGTCGCCGCGGCGTTCCTCGTCGGGGTAGAACCACGAGGTCACGGGGTCGTCCCAGAAGGCGCGCGAGAGCGATTCGGAGAGCCCCGGGACATCGTCGCGGGTGACCTTGCGCACCTGTGTCACGGAATCGGGGAGGATAGGCCGCATGTCTACGATGCTGGTCCCCGCGAAGCGGTAGCAGTGCCCTCGCAGCCACGTGTCGTGCTCATCAGCGGCTGCTCCACCGGCATCGGCCGTGCGGCCGCAGAGCGGCTGGCCGGCGCCGGGCACACGGTCTACGCGACCGCCAGGCGGCTCGACTCGATCGCGGATCTCGAGGCCAAGGGCTGCCGCACACTCGCCCTCGACGTGCTCGACGAGGAGTCGATGAAGGCGGCCGTGGCGGCGGTGGAGGCCGAACATGGGGCGGTGGACGCCCTCGTGAACAACGCCGGCTATTCGCTCTCGGGCGCCGTCGAATCGGTCGAACTCGACCAGGCCCGGCGCCAGTTCGAGACCAACGTCTTCGGGCTCGTGCGGATGGCCCAGCTCGTGCTGCCGGGCATGCGCCGGCAGGGTTTCGGACGGATCGTGAACATCTCCTCGATGGGAGGGAAGGTCGTGTTCCCCGGCGGCGGCTTCTACCACGGCACGAAGTTCGCGGTTGAGGCGCTCTCCGACGCTCTGCGCTTCGAGGTGGCTGGGTTCGGCGTCGGCGTGGCACTCGTGGAGCCCGGCCTGATCAAGACGGAGTTCGGCAGTGCCGCCATCGGGGCGCTGAACGACGCGACCGTGGACCACGACGGCCCCTATGGCGACTTCAACCAGGCCGTGGCCGCCGTTACCGCCGGCGCGTACTCCGGGAAGATGTCGCGGCTCGCCGCGGGCCCCGACGCCGTCGCGAAGGCAATCCAGCGAGCGATCGAGTCAAAGCGCCCGAAGACGCGCTACGTGGTGACCGCCGGGGCGCGGATCCTGATCTTCCTGCGCCGCCTGCTGCCCGACCGCCTCTTCGAGCGCGTCGTGGGCGGCAGCTTCCCGCGGCCGAAGGCCTCCGGCTCCGGCTAGGAGGCGGCGAAGATCTGCTTCAGGCCCTCGTCGAGCGGGCGCGGCGATCGCACGAGCGCCACCACCTCGTGGCCCTGCTCGCGAAGCTTCGCGGCGAGCCGGCCGCCGATGAACCCCGTCGCGCCTGTCACGAATGCCTTCATCGCGCGGGCGGTCTGGCACTATCACCGCCGCGACTTCGGCAGGGCTCGCGGTTCGTATCTCCAAACGATGAACACGCTTCTCCAAAGAACGCTGCTGCTCGCATGCGCGGGCGCACTCGCCCTGCCCGCGGGCTCCCTGGCGGCAAAAGACGCCGAGGTGTCGATCATGGACGACCAGCTGCTGCTCGGCTCCACGCCCACCCAGGTGAACCAGGCGATGGACCAATTCAGCTCGCTCGGCGTCGACCGCCTGCGCGTGTCGGCCTTCTGGGGCTCCCACGCCCCTTCGCCGGCTTCCAAGGTGAAGCCGGCGTTCAACGCCGCCAACCCGAATGACCCCGCTTACAACTGGGTCGAGCTCGACCGCGTGGTTCAGGCGGCAGTTGCCCGCAACATCAAGCTGATGATCTCGATCACCACCCCGGCGCCGATCTGGGGCACCGGCGACCCGAAACGAAACAACAGGGTCTACAAGCCGAAGCCGACCGAGTTCGCGCTCTTCGCACAGGCCGTGGCGGCGCGCTACGGCCCGTTCGTGGACCAGTACGGACTGCTCAACGAGCCCAACCAGGGCGCGTGGCTGCAGCCGCAGGCTCAGCGTAAGACGCGCAGGAGGCCGGCAAAGCTCATCGCCCCGCATCTCTACCGCGGCCTCGCCCGGGCGATCTACCCGGCCATCAAGCGCGGCGACGCCGGCTCGAACGTCCTGGTCGGGGAGCTGGCGCCCTCGGGTCGCAAGGACCCCGGCCCGACGCGCCCGATCCGGCCACTGCTCTTCCTGCGCGAGATGGGCTGCGTCGACAAGCGCTTCCGGCGCATCCGGAAGGAGAGCTGCCGCAACTTCAAGCCCGTGACCGCGGACTCGATCGGCCACCACCCCTACGCCTTCTTCCTCGAGCCCCAGCAGAAGTCCAAGGAGCGCGACGATGCCGCCATCGGCGACGGCCGGCGCCTGCTGAAGACCATCGACCGCCTCACCGCCAAGCGCGTGCTGCGCACGGGCCGGCCGGGCAGGCTCGACGTGCACTACACCGAGTACGGCTACCAGACCGATCCGCCCGACCGGTTCGCCGGGGTGGCGCTCGACCTGCAGAGCCGCTACCTCCAGGAGGCCGCCTTCATCGCGTGGAAGACCCCGCGCGTGCGCACGATCAACCAGTTCCGGCTCACCGACGGGGCCATCGACCGCAAGGCTGGCTATAAGGGCTTCAACGAGTTCCAGTCGGGGCTGATCTTCCGCAGCGGCAAGCCGAAGCCCTCACTAGGCACCTTCGCCACGCCGATGACGATCGCCGGCCGCTCGAAGATCTGGGGCCAGATCCGCCCAGGGGGAATCCACAACGCGGTGCTCGAGCGGGTGGCCGGAAACGGCTTCATCGAGATCTCGAAGTTCCGCACCGACGTGCTCGGCTACTTCCAGGTCAACACCCGGCTGCGCGCGGGCCGCTACCGGCTGCGCTACGACGGTCCGGGCGGCGAGATAGTCGCCACAACGCCCGAGTTCCTCGGGCCCTGACCCGGGGGTCATGACGGACGGCGGCTGCGGGCTGGGCGCCCTAGTAG
>JACCYP010000207.1 GCA_013696425.1 Thermoleophilaceae bacterium | reverse complement strand
GTCGAAGCCCTCGCCCGGCGCGGGCTCCATGTTGATGCGGACCACTCCGTACTGTCCCGAGCCGCCGGTCTGCTTGATGAACTTGCCCTCGACCTTCTCGACGGTCTCGCGGATGGTCTCGCGGTAGGCGACCTGGGGGCGCCCGACGGCGGCCTCGACGTTGAACTCGCGCTTCATGCGCTCGACGATGACCTCGAGGTGGAGCTCGCCCATGCCGGAGATGACCGTCTGGCCGGTCTCCTCGTCGGTGCGGATCTGGAAGGTCGGGTCCTCCTCGGAGAGCTTCGCGAGCGCCTCGCTCATCTTCTCCTGGTCGGCCTTCGTCTTCGGCTCGATCGAGACGTGCACGACCGGCTCGGGGAAGTCGATGTTCTCGAGCACGATCGCGGCGTCGGGCGCGCACAGCGTGTCGCCCGTGGAGGTCTGCTTGAGGCCAACGGCCGCGGCGATGTCGCCCGCGTAGATCTCCTCCTGCTCCTCGCGATCGTTCGCGTGCATCATCAGGATGCGCCCGGCGCGCTCGGTGCGGCCGGTGGCCGCGTTCAGGATCCGGCCGCCCGCCTGGAGCTTGCCGGAGTAGACGCGGAAGTAGGTGAGCTTGCCGACGAAGGGGTCGGACATGACCTTGAAGGCGAGCGCCGCGAACGGAGCGTCGTCGTCGGCGGGGCGCACGGCCTCGCGGCCCTCGTCGTCGCCCTTCACCGGCTCGACACCCGTGATGGGCGGCACGTCGAGCGGACTCGGCAGGTAGGCGAGCACGGCGTCGAGCAGCGGCTGGACGCCCTTGTTCTTGAAGGACGACCCGCACATCACCGGCGTGATCTTGATGGCGAGCGTGGCCTTGCGGATGTCGGCCTTGAGGCGGGCCGGATCGATCGGCTTGTCCTCGAGGAAGTCCTCCATGAGCTCGTCGTCGAAGTCCGAGAGGGCCTCGATCAGGTGCTGTCGCGCCTCGTGGGCGGCGTCGGTGTGCTCGGCCGGGATCTCGACGACCTCCCAGTCGGTGCCGAGGTCGTCCTTGTAGAGGATCGCCTTGTACTCCACGAGGTCGATGAGCCCGCGGAACTCGGTCTCCGCGCCGATCGGCAGCTGGATGGGCAACGCGTTCGCGCCCAGGCGGTCCTTCATCGTGTCGACGGAGCCCGCGAAGTTCGCGCCGGTGCGGTCCATCTTGTTGATGTAGGCGATGCGCGGCACGTGGTACTTGTCGGCCTGGCGCCACACGGTCTCTGACTGCGGCTCGACCCCGGCGACCGAGTCGAAGACGGCGATCGCGCCGTCGAGCACGCGCAGCGAGCGCTCGACCTCGACGGTGAAGTCGACGTGCCCCGGCGTGTCGATGATGTTGATGCGGTGGTCCTCCCAGTGGGCCGTGGTGGCCGCAGAGGTGATCGTGATGCCGCGCTCCTGCTCCTGCTCCATCCAATCCATCACGGCCGCGCCCTCGTGAACCTCGCCGATCTTGTGGGTTCGGCCGGTGTAGTAGAGGATGCGCTCGGTCGTCGTCGTCTTACCGGCGTCGATGTGAGCCATGATCCCGATGTTGCGGGTCTTCTCTAGAGGAACTTTGCGGGGCATGTGATTTCGATTCTTAGCGTCTTTGAACAGAAAAAAGGCCCTTACGGGCCGGGCACTCGGAGAAATGGTTCCCGGGTCCAGCGTTCTATGTGGTCTGGGTTCCTTCCGTCATGACCGATCGCACGTCGGGAAGCGACGAAGCCCCCCGAGCGGGAGTCGATGGTAGCACTAGCCGGGCTTCGCCCGGCGAGCGCCGTGGGCACCAGATACTAGATCGCATGCGGGATTTCAGGCCGCCTTCGATGACCCCGTCGGACGCCATTCCACTGGCCGTGTTCGGCCTCGGGGTGGCCGCCGGGATCCTCATGATCCTCACCGACTTCTCGCTCGTGCGCTCGGTCCAGGTGCTCACCGCCTCGTGCGAGGCGCTGGCCCAGCCCTCACTCCAGGATTCGTGCGAGACCACCGGCGGCGAGGCCCACTCCTACGCGCTAGTGCTTCTCGGCCTCTTCTCCTTCGTGATGGCCTACGGAGCCGGCCTCGGGGGTTCCCGCCCGGCGGCGTTCGGCCTGATCGTGGCGGGGGCGATCGTGCTCTTAATCGCCCTCGCGATCGACATCCCGAAGGCCGGCGAGACGGGCGCCATCGGCCAGGACTTCGAGCAGGCGAAGGCGGTGCGCGGCGTGGGCCTGACCTTCGAGATCCTGGGTGGGCTCGCGGCGATAGCCGCGGGGGCGCTCAGCCTCTTCGGGCCGGGCGCGAGGTCCGAAGAACTGCAGCAATAAGGGTGGGGGCGGGGCGTCGCTACTCCGCGAGATGCCCCGATTTCGCGTCGTTGCGCGTTTGTAAGTGCCATAGGACGTACAAGTGCGCAACCACGCGCGGGCCACGCCCTGCAACAACGCTCGGGGCCACCTCTTAATTGCCCGCTGTTTCGAAGAGCCGCGGCGCTACGCCGAGGGACTACCAGCGGTAATGCGCGAAGGCCTTGTTGGCCTGGGCCATGCGGTAGATGTCGTCCTTGCGCTTCCACGCGCCGCCCTGTTCGGACTGGGCGTCGGAGAGCTCGCCGGCGAGGCGCTCCGCCATCGTCTTCTCGCGGCGGTTGCGAGCGAACTCGATGAGCCAGCGCACGGCGAGCGTCTTCGCACGCGGGCCGGGCACCTCGACCGGGACCTGGTAGGTCGCGCCGCCGACCCGGCGGGAGCGGACCTCGAGGCTCGGGGAGAGGGAGCGGACTGAAGCTTCTAGCGCCTCGACGGGCTCCTGCCCGGTGCGCTTGGCGAGGATGTCGAGAGCCTCGTAGACGATCTTCTCGGCGGTGGACTTCTTCCCGCCGGTCATCACCTTGTTGATCACCTGGGTGACGAGCTTCGACCCGTGGACGGCGTCTAGGGCGACAGGACGGCTTCCGGCTGCTGCGCGACGGGGCATGGCGGTCTCTACTTGGCCTTGACGCCGTACTGCGAACGAGCCTTCTTGCGGTCCGACACGCCGGCGGCGTCGAGCGTCCCGCGGACGACCTTGTAACGCACGCCCGGCAGGTCCTTCACGCGGCCGCCTCGCACGAGCACCACGGAGTGCTCCTGGAGGTTGTGGCCCTCGCCCGGGATGTAGGAGGTGACCTCCATGCCGTTGGTCAGCCGAACGCGCGCGACCTTGCGCAGCGCGGAGTTCGGCTTCTTCGGCGTGGTGGTGTACACGCGGGTGCAGACCCCGCGGCGCTGCGGGGCGGAGACCCGCTTCTTGTTGCCCTGGCCGGACTTGAGGCCCGGCGTAGCGACCTTCTTCTTGGGCTTCTTGCGACCCTTGCGGACGAGCTGATTGGTGCTTGGCATGCGGCGCGGGATGGTAACAGGGACTACCGTGACCCCGGATGGGCGCTCTCGCGGGCCACACAGGGGGTTCGGGGCCACCGCTCCTGCTGATCCACGGTACCGGCCTCACCTGGCGTACCTGGCTGCCGGTGATCCCCATCCTGGAGAGCGCGCGCGAGGTGTACGCCATCGATCTTCCCGGCTTCGGCGACTCGCCGCCGGCCGAGCGCTACGACATCGCCGGGCTGGCCGATGGGCTCGAGGATCACCTCGACACGCGCGGGATCGAGCGGATCGCGGTGGCGGGCAACTCCCTGGGAGGCTGGCTCGCGCTCGAGCTCGCGGCCCGCGGACGGGCGAGCGCCGTCGCCGCGATCTCCCCGGCCGGGTGCTGGACACCGCGCGAACGCGAATGGACTCGCCGTGTGGTGGGAGGCCTTGCCAGGCCCAAGCGCCCCCCGGACTGGGCGTGGAAGAGCGCGCCGGCCCGGCGTGTGCTGATGTCCTCGGCGATGGTGCACGGCGACCGCCTGCCGCCCGAGGAATGCCGCCGCTACGCGGCCGCCTACGCGGACACGCCCGGCTTCTGGCCGGTGGTGCGCGATACCTTCAGCGAGGTGTTCCGCGGCTTCCACCAGGTGCGGTGCCCCGTGTCGGTGCTGTTCGGCGCTGGCGACTGGGTCGTGGTCCGCCGCGCCGGTCCCCGCATCGCCCGGCTGATCCCGGGCGCCCGCCACGAAGTGGTGCCCGGCTGCGGCCACGTGCCGATGGTGGATGACCCGGAGGGGATCGCCGCGCGGATCCTGGCGACATGCTGAGCGAGGACGAACGCCGCGACCGGCGTGAGCGCCGGCGCCAGGACCTTCGCCGGCGCCGGCTCGGCGCGCTCGGCGGCCTGCTGCTCGCCATCGCCGCCCTCACCGCGGGCATCGTCGTCGGATCGGGTGGCGACGAGCCGTCGAGGGGCGGCGGCCAAGCGGCCTCGGGCCAGGGAGACGGCGAGGAGGCGAAACCCGTCCCGCCGCCGCAGCTACCGCGCGGGGGCCGGCGGATCTTCCCCGACAACCGCGTCGTGGCCTTCTACGGAGCGCCGAACGCGGCCGCGCTCGGCATCCTCGGGATCGGCACCCCCACGCGGGCCGGGCGGAAGCTGCAGAAGGTGGCGCGGCCCTACGTGCGCGCCGGACGCAAGCCGGTGCTGCCGGCGATGGAGCTGATCGCCACCGTCGCCTCGGGGGCCTCCACGGGTGGGCGCTACTCCTACCGCCAGCCGCGCGCCTTCATGGACCGCTACCTGAAGGCCGCAAGGCGCGCGAAAGCGCTCCTCTTGCTCGACGTGCAGCCCGGCCGCGCCGACTTCCTGAAGGAGACGCGCGCCCTCCGGAAGTGGCTGCGCGAACCCGACGTCGGCCTCGCCCTCGACCCGGAGTGGCACGTGAGCGACACGCAGATCCCCGGCAAGGCGCTCGGGTCGGTCGAGGCCGCCGACATCAACCGCGTGTCCAAGTACCTCTCGGGGATCGTGCGCCAGGGGAACCTGCCCCAGAAGCTCCTGATCGTCCACCAGTTCACGCCCGGGATGATCAAGAACCGTTCTCAGCTCCGCCGCTACCCCGGGGTCGCGCTCGTGATGAACATCGACGGCTTCGGCAACCGCGCCGACAAGATCGCCGTCTACCGCGACCTGGCGCCGCGCGGTCGGAAGCTTGGCCGCGGCTTCAAGCTCTTCTACGAGGAGGACGAGGGGCTCATGTCCCCCCGCGAGGTGATGCGGCTGCGGCCCAGGCCCGACGTGGTCGTATACGAGTGACGCGCTCCGCGCACGGCGAGCACCGCTCCGCGCAGCCCCCTTATTGCTGCAGTTCAGACGAGCGCCGAAGGCGCGAAGCTGAGGGGCCTAAGCCGAGGCCGCAGCCACGCGCGTCGGCGCGGGTGTGAGCGCGGCGGCCGCGATCACGAGGCAGAAGGCGACCATCTGGACGACGATGCCGACCGGGTCGCTCGCGAGCGGGTCGCCGAAGACGAGGATGCCGCCGGAGATCGCGGTGACGTTCGCGAAGGCGCTGGTGAGCGTGATGACCGCCACGGCCTCGCCCTTCTGAAGTCCGCGCGCCGAGGCGAAGAAGGCGATCACCGAGGCGACCAGCGTGAGCGCGAGCCACGGAGAGGCGAGGAGGCCAAGGATTCCGGAGTCGCCGACGATGCCCGTCAGCGCCTTGATCGCGATGTCGGAGACCCCGAAGAGGATGCCCGCCGCGGCGGCGAGGAAGAGTCCCTGGTGGCGGTGGCCATCGAGGCTCGGGTGCAGGGTGAGCAGGGCGCCGACGGCCAGCAGCCCGGTCTCGAAGGCGATCATCCCCGCCAGGGAGTAGGAGTGGCTGTCGCCGCCCGAACTGGGAAGCGTGACGGCGAGCAGCACGAGGCCGACGGCGGTGAGGCCGACGCCGATCCACTGCTTGGGCTCGAGCGTGAGGCCGAAGATGCGCTCGGCGAAGACCGTGAGGAAGACCAGGCCGCCGGCGATGACCGCCTGGACGAGCGAGATGGGCGCCATCGCGAGGGCGGCGACGTGGAGCACCCAGGCGAACACCGCGATACCCCAGCCGATGGCGAACCACTTGGACCGGAAGAGGTCCGCGCCGCTCTTCAGCGGGTGGCGCCAGGTGACGGCGGGTGCGACGACCGCCCCCTTGTGCTTGCACAGGAAGGCGACGTTCGTCGCGATCGCGCAGAGGAGCGCGAGCAGTATGCCCAAGTGGAGCGTCATATTCACAAGGAACGGCCGAGGAGCGCGTGGCTTACGTTTCTACGTATCGACGCCTGACCCTGCCGTCTTGAATGTCCTCTCAACACTCAAACACCCGTCCAGTTGTGTTCATGGACGTGGATGGCGTGATCAGCCTCTTCGGGTTCCAGGGCGCTCTTGCCCTGCCTGGCGCTTTTCACACCATCGACGGCATTCCCCACTGCATCGGGCATGACTCGGGCGGGCGCGTGAAGCGCCTGCATGAGGCCTTCGAGATGGTCTGGGCCACCGGCTGGGAGGAGAAGGCCAACGAGTACCTGCCGTTGCTGCTCGACCTACCGGAGCGCGACTACCACGTGCTCAGCTTCGACGGCCGTGCCACCTGGGGCAGCGCCCACTGGAAGCTCGACGCCATCGACGAGTACGCCGGCTCCCGCCCCGCCGCCTGGGTCGACGACAACCTCGACGAGGAGTGCGAGGGCTGGGCGGCGCGCCGCGAGGCGCCCACGCTGCTCGTGCGCACCGAGCCCGCCACCGGGATCTCCGATGAGCACGTCGAGCGGCTGCTCGACTTCGCCAGGCGCCACGCCGGAACCTGAGCGGGGCAGGCTCGGCAGGCTACGCCCGGCGGCGGTGGATTGTGTTACACAGCCCGAATGCGTGCGGTCCCCCTACTGGCGGCGCTGGTCATCTCACTCGCAGCAGCCACCCCTGCCGCCGCCGTGGAGCTGCGCTCGGGCGGGATCGAGGCGCGCGTGCAGGCGGATCCGTTCGGGCTCGAGTTCGTCGACCTCTCCGACGGGGATGTGATGAAGACCTCCTCCGGCGGGCGCCTCGGCCCGCTCGGCTACGCGTTCGACCTGCGCCAGGCCGCGCTCAACAACGCGGTGTTCGGCTACTACGCCGGCACCGAGGCCGAGACCATCTCCTTCCGCGCGAAGCGGCTGCGCTCGAGCCGCACCGACGGCGGCGCACTCGTGCTCGACGTGGCGACCGACGATCCCCAGGGGCACCGCCTGGAGGTCCGGCTCGAGCCGAGCGCCGAGGGTGCCATCACCGTGAGCTCGAAGATCGCCGCCGGGTCCGGGCCGCTCGCCGGGCGCGCCTCGCTCTCCGGCGCCTCGTTCGAGGCCGCCGGCGGAGAGCGCTTCCTCGGCTTCGGCGGGCGCTCGAACGCCGTCGACCAGACCGGCGGGCGGGTGTTCAACTGGGCCGAGGAGGGGCCCTATGGCGCTGGGGACTACGACGACGAGCTGAAGCGCTATGCGCCGGAGTTCACCTTCCCGACCGGCCCCACCTCCGCCAACTTCCCGCTGGCCTGGAACGTGACCACCCGCGGCTTCGGCCTCCTGATCGACCAGACCCAGCGCTCCTACTTCGAGCTCGGCAGCCCGTGGGAGGCCTCGGCCGAAGCGAACGAATTCCGTTTCACGGCCTTCGCGGGGCCGAAGCCCGCCGACGTGGTTCGCCGCTACTCCGCCTACGCCGGGCGCCAGCCGAAGGCCGTGCCGTGGATCTTCGGCCCCTGGTTCCAGCCGACGAGCGAGAAGGCGGAGTTCGAGCTCGCGAAACTCTTCCGCTCCGAGGACGTGCCGGTCTCGGTCGCACAGACCTACACCCACTACCTGCCGGGTGGCGAGCACCGCGGGAAGGAGGCCGCCGAACGCAAGCGGGTCGAGGGCTACCACGACCTCGGCTACAAGATCACGACCTACTTCAACCCCCATATCTCGCGGGACTACCAGCCGGTGTACGACCAGGCGGCGCAGAGGGGCCAGCTGGTGAAAACACGCGCTGGCACGCCCTATACGGTCACCAACCCGTTCACGCGGGACCTCCAGGTGTCCGAGATCGACTTCACCGCCCCCGGCGGCAAGGAGCTTTTCGGCCGGCTGCTCGACGACGCCGTGGGGGCGGGCTACGACGGCTGGATGGAGGACTTCGGCGAGTACACCCCCACGGACTCGCAGTTCTCAAACGGCAAGGACGGCCTCGAGATGCACAACCAGTACCCGGTCGACTACCACTGCGCCTCGACCGAGCACTCGGGCGCCAAGGCCCCGGCCGTGTTCATCCGCTCGGGCTACCACGGCGTGCAGCGCTGCGCGCGCGTTGTCTGGGGCGGTGACCCGACCGAGGACTGGAGCTGCACCGACGGTCTCTGTGCAGCCATCCACCAGGCGCTCAACATGGGGCTCTCCGGCGTCGCCTACTGGGGCTCCGACATCGGCGGCTTCCACGCGATCGCCAACCCGCGGACCAGCGACGAGCTGAACATCCGCTGGCTGCAGTTCGGCGCCGTGAGCGGTGTGATGCGCACCCAGGCGAACGGCTACTCGGTGCGCGGCGACAAGAGCGCGCGCTCACAGGTCTGGAACAAGGCCGTGTTGCCCACCTGGCGGCGCTACTCGAAGCTGCGCACCCAGCTCTACCCCTACATGGAGGCCGCCTCGGAGGAGTACCAGCGCTCGGGCCTGCCGATCTCGCGTCAGCTCTCGCTCGCCTACCCCGACGATCCGGCCTCGGCGCGCGCGCAGACGGAGTTCATGTTCGGGCCCGACCTGCTGGCCGCCCCGGTGATCCAGCCGGGCGCGCGCAAGCGGCAGCTGCGGCTGCCGCCGGGCGATTGGGTCGACTTCAACCGCTCGACCTCCTACCGCGAGCGCGACGGCTCACTGCACATGGACCTCGCCTCGGTGCAGCCCGGCGGGCGCGACGTGACCGCCGAGGCCCCGCTCGGCGAGCTGCCCCTGTTCGCGCGGGCGGGAACCGTGCTGCCCCTGCTACCCGCCGAGGTCGACACCCTGGCCGACGACATCGGCTCCCGCAAGGGCCTGACGAAGCTGAAGGACGTGCGCAGCACGCTCGGCCTGCTCGCCTTCCCGCGCGGCACCTCATCCGCGACATTGCCCGACGGCGAGCGGATCAAGTCGATCGAGAAGCCCCGGGGGCGCGGCTGGGCGCTGCGGATCGCGGGCAAGCGCTCGCGGATCTGGTTCCTGGAGGCATCGACTGCCACCCTGCGGAAGACCTTCCGCCCGCGCTGCGTGAAGCTCGGCAGGCGGGTGGTCCCGAAGCGCAAGTGGAGCTACGACGCCGGCAAGCGCGAGCTGCACGTGCGCTTCAGGGCGAAGTCGGCGACGCTGCGGGCCACGCAGAAGCGCTGCCGGCCCGCGAAGAAGCGCCAGCGCCGCCGCAAGTAGGAGGCCTCCCCGCCCGCCCACTCCTTCATGGGCGACCGACTTCTCCTGGAGTTTCACCACCGCGCGCGACTGCCCGGATCCGCTCCCGCCCCCGGACGCCGGCACACGAAACGGAAGCCCCGCCGCCAGACCCGCCGGCGCTAGCCGACTCGAGGACCGTGTCCACCACGAGCTGCGGGTCGTCGAACATCGGCACGTGGCCCACGCCCGGCAGGACGACGAAGCGCGCGCCGGGGATCAGCCCCTTGGCCCGCTCACCCAGGGTCGCGAGCGGCAGCACGCGGTCCTCCTCCGACCACGCCAGCGTGACGGGGCAGGGCGGCGGGTCGAGCGCGGCAATCGACTCGTCTGTCTCGAGCACATCCTCGAGCACGGCGCAGTCGAGCGCGGCATCGGTCTGCGCGAGGAGATCCTCGCGCGTGACGCGGTCGCCGTGCACCGCGTTCAGCGCAAGGCCGTAGCGGCGCATCCGCGCCGAGCGCATCAGGAGCGGGAGCAGGCGCCTCGAGCGACGGGCGTCCTTGATCATCCGGCGCAGGGCGTCACGCGTCCCGAGGTGAGCGGTCCCCGGCTCCCAGGTGCCGGCGGGTGAGAGCGCGCAGACCGTGCAGGCCCTGCCACGCCGGGCCAGCTCGATGGCGATCCAGCCGCCCATCGAGTTGCCGGCGAGGTGCACCCTGTCGAAGCCGAGCTCATCCAGCTTGCGCTCGGCGTCGTCGACGATGTGTGCGATGCGGGCCGGGCGCTCGGACGCCGGCGTGCCGCCGTGATGACCGAGCGCCGAGAAGGCGATCGTGTCGTAGGACGGCGCGAGCAGCGGCACCACGTGCTTCCACACGCCCTCGTAGGAGGTGACGCCGTGGAGGAGGACGAGTGGCTCGCCCTCCCCCTGGCGCATAATTACTCGTCCTTCTTGGGCGGATCCGGCAGGTCGGCCAGCTCGTCGCCGAATGCGGCACCGAGCTCCTTCTCGCCGTTGCCGCCGAAGCCGAAGCCCTCGATGTCGCCGTCGCCGGTGAGACCCAGCTCGGCGGCGAGCTCGGATTCGTCGAGCAGGCCGATCTCCTCCGGCGTGGGCCGGGGAAGCGGCTCCGAGGGCTCGATCTCGAGCCCGCGGTAGCGCTTCAGGCCGGTCGCCGCCGGGATCAGCTTGCCGATGATCACGTTCTCCTTGAGACCGTGGAGGCGATCGGTCTTGCCCTCCAGAGCGGCGTCGGTGAGCACCTTCGTCGTCTCCTGGAAGGAGGCCGCCGACAGGAAGGAGTCGGTCGCCAGCGATGCCTTGGTGATGCCGAGGATGATCTCGGCGACCTCGGCCTGCTGGGCCTTCTCCTTCTTGAGCGCGGCGTTCTGCGCGGTCATCTCGTGACGGTCCACGAACTGGCCGGGCAGGTAGTCCGAATCGCCCTTCTGGTCGACGCGCACCTTCTTCATCATCTGGCGGATGATGATCTCGATGTGCTTGTCGTTGATGTCGACGCCCTGGTCCTTGTAGACCTTCTGGACCTCCTTGACGAGGTACAGCTCGGTCTCGGTCCGGCCGCGGATGTCGAGAAGCTCGTGCGGGTAGATCGAGCCCTCTGATAGCTGCCTACCGGCTTCGATCTTCTCGTTCTGCTCCACGAACAGGCGTGTGCGACGCGGGAAGGAGTACGCGTGCTCCTCTCCCTCCCCGTCGGTGATGATCACCTTGCGCGCCTTCTCGGTGTCCTCGATCGAGACCTTGCCGTCGACCTCGGCGAGCTTCGCGAGGCCCTTCGGCTTGCGCGCCTCGAACAGCTCGACGACACGCGGGAGGCCGTGGGTGATGTCCGCGCCCGCGACGCCGCCCGTGTGGAACGTGCGCATCGTGAGCTGGGTGCCCGGCTCGCCGATCGACTGGGCGGCGATGATGCCGACGGCGTCGCCGACCGCGACCAGGTTGCCCGTGGCCGGAGCGATGCCGTAGCAGCGCTGGCAGATACCCGTCTCGGCCTCGCACTTGAGGACCGAGCGCACGGGAACCGTGACGCCGTCCTTGCCCTCGAAGGCCTCGAGGATCTCCGCGAGCTTCTCCTTGGTGATCTCCTCGTGCTTGGAGAGGAGGTCACGGCCGCGCTTGGTCGCGAACTTCGTGGCCGCGAAGCGGCCCACGAGCGACTGGTTGGTGTCGCCGTTGTCGCGGCGCAGCGGTGCCTCGAGGAACTCCTTGGTGCCGCAGTCATCCTCGCGGACGATCACGTCCTGGGAGACATCCACGAGCCGGCGGGTCAGGTAACCCGAGTCCGCCGTACGCAGCGCCGTGTCCGCGAGGCCCTTGCGGGCGCCGTGGGTGGAGATGAAGTACTCGAGAACCGACAGGCCTTCCATGAAGTTGGCCTTGATCGGGCGCTCGATGATCTCGCCCTTCGGATTGGCCATCAGACCGCGCATTCCGGCGAGCTGACGGATCTGCTTGAAGGAGCCGCGGGCGCCCGAGTTGGCCATCATGAAGATGGGGTTCAGCTCGTGCAGGTTGTCCTGCATCGCGTTCGCGACGTCCTCGGTGGCCGCGGTCCACTTCTCGACCACCGCCTCGTGACGCTCCTCCTGGGTGATGAGGCCCATGTCGTACTGGTCGTGGATCTCACCGACCTGCTTCTCGTAGCCGTCGAGGATCTCGGGCTTGTTCGGCGGGATCACGACGTCGTTCTTGGAGACGGTCGTGCCCGACTGGGTCGCGAACCGGAAGCCGAGCTCCTTGAATGCGTCGAGCACCAGCGCGATCGCGTGCGGCCCGTGCAGCTTCACGAGCGCCTCGATCACGTTGTTCACGTCCTTCTTGCGAAGCGGCGCGTTCACGAACTGGTAGGAGTCGAGATCGAACCCGTCGCCGAGGGTCTCGCGCAGCGCGCGCTCGACCTTCTCGTTGAACATGATCCGCCCGACGGTCGTCAGGAGGTGGCCCTGGGACCCGACCCGGCGGTACTCGGCCAGGTCGTGCAGCTTGGTGAGACCGTGCTCGTAGGCGAGCTCGGCCTCCTGCGAGGAGCGGTACACGTGCGGGCGCGGACCGTCCTTCTTCTCGTCCCACTTGCCGGCCTTCAGCTTGGTCTCGAGCGCCTCGAGCTCCTCCTCCACCGGACCGTAGGTCAGGTAGAACATCCCGAGCACCATGTCCTGCGTCGGCGTCGCGAGCGGAGCTCCGTGCGCCGGGCTGAGGATGTTGTTCGAAGAGAGCATGAGCAGCCGCGCCTCGGCCTGGGCCTCGGCGGAAAGCGGCACGTGCACGGCCATCTGGTCGCCGTCGAAGTCCGCGTTGAATGCGGAACACACGAGCGGGTGGACCTGGATCGCCTTGCCCTCCACGAGCACGGGCTCGAACGCCTGGATGCCCAGGCGGTGGAGCGTCGGCGCGCGGTTCAGGAGCACCGGGTGCTCCTGGATGACCTCTTCGAGCACGTCCCAGACCTCCGGGATCATCGAGTCGACCATCTTCTTGGCCGCCTTGATGTTCTGGACGGACTTGCGCTCGACCAGGCGGGCCATGATGAACGGCTTGAACAGCTCGAGTGCCATCAGCTTGGGCAGGCCGCACTGATGTAGCTGGAGCGTCGGGCCGGACACGATCACCGAACGGCCGGAGTAGTCCACGCGCTTGCCGAGCAGGTTCTGGCGGAACCGGCCCTGCTTGCCCTTGAGCATGTCGCTCAGGGACTTGAGCGCGCGGTTGCCGGGGCCCGTGACCGGGCGCCCGCGGCGGCCGTTGTCGAACAGCGCGTCGACGGCCTCCTGGAGCATCCGCTTCTCGTTGTTCACGATGATCTCGGGAGCACCGAGGTCGAGCAGGCGCTTCAGGCGGTTGTTGCGGTTGATGACGCGGCGGTAGAGGTCGTTCAGGTCCGAGGTGGCGAAGCGGCCGCCGTCGAGCTGGACCATCGGGCGCAGCTCCGGCGGGATCACCGGGACGGCCTCGAGGATCATGTGCTCGGGCTTGTTGTCGGAGTTGATGAAGGCCGACACGACCTTGAGGCGCTTGACCGCGCGGGACTGCTTCTGCCCCTTGGCGGTCTTCACCTGCTCCTCGAGCTCCTCGCGCTCGCCCTCGAGATCGACCTGCTGGAGCAGGTCGCGCACCGACTCGGCACCCATGCCACCGCGGAAGTACTCGCCGAAGCCGAACGGCGAGCCAAAGCGGTCCTTCAGCTCACGGAAGACGGTCTCGTCGGGGATCACGTCCTTCGGCTTCATGTCCTTGAAGAGGTCCCACACCTGCCGCATGCGCTCCGCGGCGTCCTCGATGTAGGCCTCGGTGTCGGAGATGTCCGAGTCGAAGGCCTTGTTGACGTCCTTGATCAGCTTCGTGCGGTCGTCGTCGTTCAGCTTCTTGATGTTGACCCCGAGAGCCTCGGCCCACAGGTGGTCGTCGTCGTTGAAGCTCTTCTCGGCGCCCGACTCGAGGTAGGCGTTGCGGCGCTCGAGGGACTCCTTGAGCTCCAGCACGCGCTCCTGCTTCTCGGCCTCGTAGGCGTCGAGGATCTTCTCCACTTCCTTCTCGAGCTTGTCGAGGTCCTTGGTGCGTGCCTCGTCGTCCACCCAGGTGACCAGGGAGGCGGCGAAGTACAGGACCTTCTCGAGCTCCTTCGGAGCCATGTCGAGCAGGTAGCCGATGCGGCTCGGCACGCCCTTGAAGAACCAGATGTGGGAGACCGGGGCGGCCAGGTCCACGTGGCCCATCCGCTCGCGGCGGACCTTGGAGCGGGTGACCTCGACGCCGCAGCGCTCGCAGACGATTCCCTTGTAGCGGACGCGCTTGTACTTGCCGCAGTAGCACTCCCAGTCCTTGGTCGGACCGAAGATGCGCTCGCAGAAGAGCCCGTCCTTTTCCGGCTTCAGGGTGCGATAGTTGATCGTCTCCGGCTTCGTGACTTCACCGCTCGACCAGGAGCGGATCTGCTTCGAGGACGCGAGGCCGATCGAAATCGCGTCGAAGTTGTTGATGTCGATCACTTGGACTCCTTCTCGTACTCGGCGTCCTGCTTGGCGGCTGACTCATCCGTCTGTCCGCCCTCGCCTTCGGCCTCGATCTTTTCTTCCTTCTCATCGGCGGCGTCGGCCTCCTGGGCTCGCACGCCGGACAGGTCGATGCCGAGCTCCTCGGCTGCGCGGAGGAGGTCGTCGTCCTCGTCGCGGATCTCGACGCCGGCGCCCTCCTCGGACTTCACGTTCACGTCCAGTGCGAGCGACTGCATCTCCTTGAGGAGCACCTTGAAGGACTCGGGGATCGACGGCTCGGCGATGTTCTCGCCCTTGACGATCGCCTCGTAGGCCTTCACGCGCCCGACGGTGTCGTCGGACTTGATGGTGAGCATCTCCTGCAGCGTGTAGGCGGCGCCGTAGG
>JACCYP010000193.1 GCA_013696425.1 Thermoleophilaceae bacterium | reverse complement strand
GCGATGCCGCGCCTGCCCCTGTGACGCTCCATCAGCACCTGCAGGCCGGTCGGGTCGTAGAGCTGCCGCAGTTCGAGCTGGTTCAGGGCATGGCCGAGAGCGCGTTCGTTGCAGACGGCCGTGCAGTCGATGATCGTGCGCGCGGCCGTGGTCACCGGGATGCCGTCGACAAGTGTCACCTCGTCGGGCGCGAGGTCCGACTCGTAGGTGATCAACCCCGGGATCTCACGCCGCCGCGGCGCGGTCACCTCGATCGACGGCCCGGCGTACTTCAACAAGCCGTGGAGAACGGCCGCGGCACGATGGCTGAGCACGGCGCCGGGCCCGGCAGCGAGCACCGCCGCCATCCACCAGCCCTCGCGGGCGAGCACCGGCGTCCCTACGGCGTACACGCCCTTGTGCACGCGGTGGATGAGGCCGCGGCGTAGCCAGCTTCCGATCTGCCGCTGGGAAACGCCCAGCTGCCGTGCCGCGACGACTTGGTGCTGGTCAAGGGCGAGTGCAACCACATCCACCCACCGCCGAACCTCGAAAAAACGCCCACCATGGTGCCCTTTTCGAGGTTCGGCGCTCATGCGCCCAGCGTCGCGCGGCCGGCGCTACGCGTGGGTGACGAGGGTTAGGAGTCCGTCACGGCCGCGCTACGAGACAGCGTTCAGCCGCCGTTCTCTGCCGCGACTGCGCCGCGGAAGAGACGCTGCGTCTCGAAGAACGAGGGCTTCTTCTCGCCGTTCGGGCCGACGAGACCCTTGTTGTTGTACGGCGGCGTCGGCTTCGGGTTGCCGCCGTCCCAGTCCGGCCGGCAGCGGAAGTCCTGGAGGATCCAGGTCGTGTACCCGTTGATGAAGGGCTTCGACTCATACGTCGAGATGTGGAAGTCCATGAAGTCGGCCTGGAAGGCGAACGTGCCCTTCTCGTCGATCGGTCCCTCGCGGTTGGACTCGGCGCCGAACTCGGTGATGAAGAGCGCCTGGCGGGGGTAGTAGGCGTGCAGCTGGTCCATGTAGGGACCGAGCAGCTCACGGTCCACGATCTGACCGTTTGGACCGATGTACCAGCCGAAGTAGGAGTTGATGCCGATCCCGTCGAGCACCCGGTAGGGCCCGATCGGCGGAATGGAGGGGTAGCCCGCGTAGTCGATGGTCGACAGCCGCGAGGGGTCGATCTTCTCCAGCAGCCGGTCGGCGGCATTCACGTAGTTGCGCTGGCCCGGCGAGACACGCGTGGGCAGCTCGTTGGCGATGCTCCAGACCGCGACCGAGGCGTGGTTCACGTCGCGCCCGACCGCCGCCTCGAGGTAGGCGAGGCCCTTCGCACGCACCGACTTCAGCCGCAGCGTCTCCGCGCGGTACTGGTAGAAGGGCACCTGGTCGTAGAAGATGATCCCGAGCCGGTCGAACTCCTCCAGGAAGGCGGGGTGGACCGGGTAGTGGGCGCGGGTGAAGTTCGCGCCGAGCTCCAGCAGCCATTTGACGTAGTTCGCGCGATGGGCAGGAGTCAGCGCGGAACCCTTGTCGGGCGAATCCTCATGGAAGCTCGCGCCGCGCAGCTTCGCCGGCTTGCCGTTGATCAAGAAGCGCCCGGTGCGCGAGACCTTGAACGAGCGGATGCCGATCTTCGTCGAGATCGAGGATGTCGCGCGCCCGCGCACGGCCGCTGCGGCCTTCACCTTGGTGAGCTGCGGGTTGTCCTGGCTCCACACGCGTGGGCGGCGCAGCCGGATCTTGCCCTCGAGCGTCTTGGACGAGCGGCCCTTCACCTTCACCGCCTTGATCCGCACGGACCTTCCGCCCACCCGCACGCGCAGGGCGACCTTGCGCGTCCCGCTGCCGATGTTCGTGACCGTGCCCTTGACCGCGACCGTGGCCGGGCCCTTCGCGCGGGGCAGGCTCGGAATGGCCGAGAACGCTCCGAGGTCGACGGTCTTGATCGGCCGGATGTAGACCTCGCGCAGCAGCCCGCCGTAGTTCCACCAGCCGCCGCCCGGGCGCGTGTTGGTCTGGTCGCGCAGCGGCGGGATGTCGGTGTCGGTGCGCCGGTTGTCGACGCGGATCACGAGCCGGTTCAGGCCCCGCTTGAGCTTCCCGGCCGGCACCTCGAAGGGGATGTAGGCGCCCTCGTGGGTGCCGATCTCGCGCCCGTTCAGGAACACCGTCGCGCGGTAGTTGACCGACTCGAAGCGGATGTTCCAAACCGAGCCGGCCGCCGCCTTGGGCGCCTTGAAGTCCTTGCGGTACCAGCCGACGGTGCCGCGCTGGGAGTCGTCGGAGTTGTCGCCGGCGTTCCAGGCGTTCGGCACCTCGACCGGGTTCCAGCCAAGTGGAGAAGCCTCGCGCTGGAAGCCCTGTCCGAGCCCTTGGTCGAGCGGGTCGAGCCGGAAGAGCCACTGACCGTCGAGCAGGAAGCGTGCGTCGTAGCCGTCCTTGTAGAGCGCCTGCTTGAGCGGCGTGGACGCAGGCGAAGCCACCGGGGGCGCCTGCGCGAAGGCAGGTGCGGCCACCGACAGGGCCAGAGCGAATGGCAGAAGCTTGCGGATCATCAAGGCAGGAGTGTCAACCGGGGCTCGGCTGGGTCACAGAAGGGTGAACACGCCTTCTGCCCCGGCGATTCGGACTTGTAGGCTACCCGCCCCTATTCGCTCTCACGGAAGGTGTCCCTTGACCGAAGTCGTCATCTCATCGGCTGCACGCACCGCTGTCGGCTCCTACGGCAAGAGCCTGCGCGGGGTAGCCCCGACCGATCTTGGCGCGACCGCGGTGTCCACCGCGCTCGAGCGCGCGAACGTGGCGCCCGAGAGCGTGAACCAGGTGGTGTTCGGCAACGTGATCCACACCGCGCCCGAGGACATGTACATGGCGCGCGTGGTGGGGATGAAGGCCGGAATCCCCAAGGAGGTGCCCGCCTTCACCGTCAACCGGCTGTGCGGCACCGGCGTCCAGTCGATCATCTCGGCGGCCCAGACGATCGAGACGGGCGAGGCCGACACGGTCGTGGCCGGCGGCGCCGAGTCGATGAGCCGCGGCCCCTACTGGATGAAGGACGCCCGCTGGGGCGCGCGCATGGGGGAGACGAAGATGATCGACCCCGTGGTCGGCGGGCTCACCGACCCCTTCGGCTCGATCCACATGGGCGTGACCGCGGAGAACCTGGCGGATTCGCATTCGATCTCGCGCGAGGAGCAGGACGAGTTCGCGCTCGAGTCCCACCGCCGCGCGCTGGCCGCGATCGAGGGCGGCAGGTTCGGCGAGGAGATCGTGGCGGTGCCCGTCAAGGTCAAGAAGGACACCGTCGACTTCGATCAGGACGAGCACGTCCGGCCCGACGCCTCGATGGAGGGCTTCTCGAAGCTGCGGCCCGTATTCAAGAAGGACGGCACCGTGACGGCCGGCAACGCGTCCGGCATGAACGACGCGGGCGCCGCGGTGGTGCTGATGTCGAAGGAGAAGGCCGAGGCCGAGGGTGCGCCGGTGCGCGCGCGGATCCTCTCCTACGCCTACTGCGGCGTCGATCC
>JACCYP010000159.1 GCA_013696425.1 Thermoleophilaceae bacterium | reverse complement strand
GCCACGAGGTCGGCCACCGCGCGCTGGGCGTCCATCAGCGTTCGCGCGAGCCCGGGAGCGCGCGGGTCGACCAACGGGCGCACGTGCAGGCACCCCGCCCCGGCGTGCCCGTACACAACGGCGTCGAGGCCACGGGAGCCGAGCAGTGCGAGCAGCTCGTCGCAGAAGGGCCCGGCCTGTTCTGCGGCAACCGCCGGATCCTCGAACAGCGCGACCGGCTCGCGCCCCGCGGCGGCGAGATGCACCAGCGCGTCGTGGCGCATCCGCCACGCGCGCTCGGCATCGCCGGGGGCGAGCAGCTCGAACACGGCGGGCAGCCGGCCGGGGCCGTCCGGCTCGTCGAGGTGCTCCACGAGCAGCACGGGATCACCGCCGGTGAGGTGGGTATCGAGCACCTCGACCGCACTCGCGCCGGTGGCCACGCACGCGGGCGCGACGTCGAGCGCGGCGCGCAGGGTCGGGAACTCGGCGCGGCTGAGATCACGCCGCTGCGGAAGGGGCACGGTGGCAAGCCGGGCCCGCGTGAGCAGGCACAGCGTGCCCTCGGACCCGGGCACGAGCGACAGCGCGTCGCGCTCCCGCGCGAAGGCGTCGAGCCGGTAGCCGCCGAAGCCACGGTGTATGGCCGGCCACCCGGCGGCGAGGTCCTGCTCCAGGCCTTCGAGAACCGTGCCGAGCCCGGCGACGAGCGCCTGTGGGAGCTCACCGGCCTCGAGCGCGAGCGGCGCGCCGGCGGCGTCCACGCCCTCGAGCGCCTGCACCACCTCGCCCACGCGGCCGTACCGGAGCGAGCGCGAGCCGCACGCGTTGGTGGCGACGATCCCGCCCACGCGCGCCCACTCGCTCGAGGTGGTGTCGGGTCCAAGCATGCGCCCGTGCGGCTCGAGCGCCGCGTTCAGCTCGTCGAGGCCGACGCCGGCGCCGCACCACACGGCCTCGCCGTCAGGCTCGATCCCGTCAAGACCGGAGGTGTCGAGAACGAGCCCCTCCCCCAGGCACTGCCCCGCGACGCTCGAGCCACCGGCACGGGCGGTGACCGCCAGGCCACGCTCACGCGCCCAGCCGAGCGCCTCGGCCACCTCCGGGGCGTCGCGCGGGAACGCGACAGCGGCGGGCAGCACGCGGAACGAGCTGCGGTCGCGCGCGAGGCGCTCGCGTTCGGCCGCGTCCTGCTCGATCCGCATCCTGCGTCTACGCGGCTGGACCGAAGAGCTCGTCGAGCGTGGCGGAGGGATCCGCCGTCGCGTAGGAGCGGCGCAGGAGTGAATCGGCGAGCGCCGACAACCGCCGCGCGGTCTCCTCCGGACCCTTGCGCTCAGGCTCGCTCGCGTGTGAAAAACCGCTGCTCAGTCGGCGAATCCTACAGGGTCAGTCGGGGATCTCGGGACCCTTGGGGTCGGTCTGGGGCGCATCCGGAGCGCCGGGCTCGGGCTCGATCGGTCCCGGGGCGGGCTCGGGAACACCGGGCCCGTCGGGCTGGGGCGCGGGCGTCGGGCCGGGGTCCGGCACCTCCGGCGTCTCGGGGACGGGCGAGGGCTGGTCCGGCAGAGCTGGGCTTGCTGGAATCTCCATGTCCAGGAGGTGCCCGCTGGGGCTGCCAGGTAAACGCGAGGGAGCGCTCGGTCCAAGCCGTTCACCGCCGAGGCGGTTAGGCTGCGCGCCATGGAAGCCACCGCTGCGCCCCAGACCGCCGTCCCCGGTGAGGCCTACCCGGTGAAGTGGCCGATGGGCAGGGTGATCGCCTTCTCGATCCTCTCCCTCGGCCTCTACTCCTTCTACTGGTTCTACGTGACCCGCAAGCAGGTCACCCAGCAGGTGGGAGGCAACGACAACGCGGGCCTCCAGACGCTCGGCCTGATCGTGCCGATCCTCAACTTCGTGATCGCCTACTGGCTCTGGCGCGACATCGGCGAGCTGCGCCAGCGCGTCGGGCTCAGCGAGATGAACGTGACCCTCTACATGGTCCTGTTCGTTGTCGGCGCGATCTTCTTCCCGCCGCTCGTGGCGGTCGTCTACATCCTCGTGCTGCAGGCGCTCAACGAGTATTGGGACGCGAGCACGAACGGCGCCGCGGTGAACAAGCCGATCACCTCGGGCGAGATCGCCGTGACCCTCGCGGGCTTCGCGTTCATCGCGCTGATCCTCATCGTGGCGGTCGTCTCGTAGGGCTCCTGAACTGACCAACGCCGAGGCACACCGGATGGCGCGGGAGAAGGGAGTCTCTCGCCCCCTCTACGCCCTCGTGAAGGGCATCGTCGCCCCGTTCCTGCGCGTCTGGTTCCGCATGTCGATCAGCGGCGCGCAGAACATCCCGGCCGAGGGTGCAGCCATCGTCGCGCCCAACCACAAGAGCTTCTTCGATTCGTTCTTCATCGCGGTGGCGACCACGCGCCACCTGCGCTTCATGGGCAAGAACGAGCTCTTCACGGGATTCTGGGGCAAGACGCTGGTGCGCCTCGGCGCGTTCCCGGTTCGCCGCGGCGCCTCCGACCAGGACGCCCTCGAGACCGCGCGCGTGATCCTCGACCAGGGCGGCCTGCTCGCGCTGTTCCCGGAAGGCACACGCGTGCGCGAGCCAGAGGATCTGGGCACGCCGAAGAAGGGCGCGAGCCGGCTCGCCCTCGAGTCCGGCGCACCGCTCGTGCCGACCGCCATCGCAGGCACCGAGTCCCTCTTCGCCGGGCCGTTCCCGAAGCCGCGGAAGGTGTCGCTCTCATTCGCCGAGCCGATCCCGGCCGGCGAGCTGGATGCCGGCCCCGAGGCGGCGGGCGAGCTCACCGAGAACGTGCTCTGGCCCGAGGTCGAGAGCCAGTTCCAGGGACTGGTGACCAAGCGCCGCGTGGCGGCGGCGGGCCTAGCCGCCGCGGCAGGGCTCGGCGGCTACGCGCTCAAGCGCCGCCAGGCGGCGCAGAAGCGCCGCGCGCGAAACCCCTTCAAGCGCTGAGCCGGGCGCGCAGCTCGGCAACGGCGCGCTCGAGAGCCTCGACCCGCTGCTCCAGGTCGGGCCGCGGCGGTGGTGCTTCCTGCTCCGGAGCGGCGCGTTCCGACGCCCGGCGACCGGGCTCCTGCACGCCGGCCTCATCCGCGAGCGTCTGCACGTAGCGCACACCCTTCTGCCCGGCCTGGCGCGGCTCGACCGCAGCGAGGCCCTTCTCCTCGAGCGTGCGCAGCGCATCGGACACGTCGAGCCCGGGTGACATCCGCTCGCTGCGGGCGTTCAGCTCGCCGGCGGTCTGGGGGCCGCGCAGCATGAGCGCGGCGAGCACCGCGAGTGCGGGGCCCTCGACGCCGATCGTCTCTGGCAGCAGGTGGCGGTACTTCACGGTGCGCCCACGGCTCGCGAGCCGCGTGAGCCGCCGCGTGGTGGTCCGCTCGAGGGAGTGGCGGATGTCGCCCTCCTCGAGGTCGAGCACGGGCTCGCGGTTGGTGGCCTGGTTGCAGGCCAGCCGCAGTGCGTTGAGCGACAGCGGGTAGGCGTCGGGCGTCGTGCGCTGCTTCTCGACGAGGCAGCCGAGCACCCTGATCTCCACCGGTCCGAGGTCCATCGTGAGCGGCACTCTAAATAGGTTGCGTAGTTCTCCGGGGCGGCCCCGTCTCTTGGGTAATGCAACCCCGCAACGGAGGTCCGAAGACAATGGAGAAGCACCTCATGGCGGTCGCGGTCAAGACCGACGCCTCCACCCGCATCCGCCGTGCCGGCGCGAACGCGACCCTCGCTGACCTCCAGGTCGGCGACAGGGTCAAGGTCGTGATCATCACGGAGGAGGACACCACCCTCACCGAGGCGCTCAACACGCCCGCGAAGGTGATCTCCGCCAGGGCCGGGAAGTCGAGCACCCCCGCGCCGACGACCCCCGCCACCCCGGACTACCAGATCCCTACTACCTAGAGATCTGTTCCTCCCGCAGGAACTGGGCGACCGCGGCATGCACTTGC
>JACCYP010000324.1 GCA_013696425.1 Thermoleophilaceae bacterium | reverse complement strand
CCGCGGATCGGCTACGCCCGTCGCCCACAGCTTGCACTCGACGTGGAAGGTTCCCGCGCGCATGCGCAAGAAGTCGTCGTCGGCGCAGACGCTCGTGCCGCAGAGCGGGCACCTGCCGAGCAGCTCTTCCCCTTGGTCCCGGCTGAAGCGCCAGCCGCTCGCCAAGGCGGCCACCGCGGCCTGATCGCGCGGGCCCGGGGAGCCGATCGGGGTGGGGGTGGCCACAACCGGAAGCTGCCCGGATCGCACCGGGTCGGAACTCTCGAGGTCTGTTCGCGGACACCTCGCCGGCTCGATGTCCGGGGGCTGACCTGTCCGCGTGGGGCGGGGGCTAGGTGCCGCGGCCGTCAGAGGCGGCGGGAAGCCCGACGCGGCCCTTGATGTCCACGAGGAGTCCCGGCGGCGGGGGCCGCAGCAGCCACACGCCGCGGGTGACCGACTCGAGCCGGCCTTCCTCGCGGAGCTGGGAGATCGCAGTTGTGACCGAGGGGCGCTGGGCGCCGATCATCATGCTGATCTGTCCCTGGGTGAGCGGGAGCTCGAGCGATACGCCCTCGGAGGTGACACGGCCCCAGCGGTCGGCGAGGTGCCAGAGCAGCAGCAGCACCCGCTCGTCGATGCGCGGCAGCGCGTTCACCGCCAGGAGGAAGGTGAGGTTGCGGGCGCGCAGGATGCCCCGATTGAACAGCGCCGCGGCAACCTGGGGCCAGGGCGAGATGCGGCGCATGAACTCGCCGTCGAGCACGGCCACCCTGGTCGGCGTGAGCACGCGCCAGGCGATGTCGCGCCGCACGCTCACGTTCGGATGCCCGTGAACCCACGGCTGCGTCACGTCGCCGGCTCCGAGGAGCTCGAGGTTCGAACGGCCTTCGACCTCCACGAACCCGCCCAGGAATCCGTCCAGGAGCAGCAGTCCGAGGGTGTCGCTCGCCTCCATCTTGGCCGGGATCTCTAGCTCCCCCTCACTGAAAGAGTGGACGCGGGCAACCGACGCGCGGGCGCTCAGCAGCCGGTCCTCGGCCGGGATGGCAGCGCCCAGGTCTGGATCCTCGTGGAGCACGCAGATGGGCGGGTATGCGGTCCCGTCGGTCACTGTCGGCTGCTCGGCTGCACTCAACGCCCCCTGGAATGCGGCCCCCTGGTCTCGGAGCGGGGGAGGCCGGCTCTTGTCAGAACGCTTACATCATGCCCACACGGTCGCCACTACACGCAGGTCCTCGTCGCGGGGCCCGGGTGCCAAGGTCGGGATCGATACCCAGCGAGCCCGGGCGCGCAGGGTGCACACGGGTCAGATACGCCTACGCCGCGTACGGCCCCACGCGCCCGGGCGGAGGCATTCGGCGCGGCCACGCACCGCGATCCCCGACGAGCGCCATGAGCGCGGGCACCAGCAGGGTGCGTACGAGGAAGGCGTCGAGCAGCAGCCCGAAGGCCATCAGGAACGCAAGCTCTCTGAACGGCCGCAGCTCCACGAGCGCGAGCAGCGCGAACGAGGCCGCCAGGATCACGCCGGCGACGCTGATGGCGGTCGTCGCTCGCGCGCCGCCCACTTCGATCGCCTCGCGCAGCGGCCGGGTGCGCGCCTCCTGCCATATGCGCCCGACGAGGAACACGTTGTAGTCGGACCCGAGCGCCACGAGCAGGACGGCGCCCGCGACGGGGACAAAGTAGGACAACTCGCCGTAGCCGAGCAGATCCTGGAAGACATAGACCGTCGCGCCGAGCGAGGCGACGAGGGCGAGCATCGACGCGGCGAGCAGGTAGAGCGGCGCGAGCAGCGCTCGCAAGAACACCGCGAGGACCACGAATACGGCGAGTGCGATCAGCGGCATCACCCGCCGGGAGTCGCGTGCGGTCCCGCCCACGATCTCCTCCGACAACGCGGTGTCACCGGCGAAGCTCACAGCCGCCCCCCCTAGGCCCGCCCCCCGGAGCAGGGTCGGCATCCGGGCCTCGATGCGGCGCAGCGCGCGTATGGCTGCGCTCCCGAGCGGATCGCTGCGAAGCACCACGAAGTAGCGCGCGGCGTCGCCGGTGGGGGAGAGCGCCGCACCGAAGGTCTGGTCGAACGGCTGGTCGGCCGGGCCGACGACCGTTGCGACCCCCGGCTGCCTGGCGAGCGCGCGCTGCAGCCTCGCGAGCGCCGGGCGCCGGGAGGTGAGCTCGCGGCCCTCGACGACCGCTACCGTGGGCGAGAGGACTCCGGGCGCGAAGCCGCGGCTGGCCTGGGCGTAGGCGACCCTGGCTTCGGCGCTCTCCGGCAGGCCGCGGATGAGCGGGTTCCCGAGGTCGAGCCGCAGGACGCCGGTGCCCATCGCGAGCAGCAGGACGGTGACCCCGGCGGCGACAACCACCGGCCTGCGCACCGCCAGCCTGATCGCGAGCGGCAGGCGCTCGCGACCGGTGTCGCTCACTCGCGTCACCGCGGTCCGGCTCGGCCAGAACATGCGGTGGCCGAGCACGGCCATCGCCGCGGGAACGAATGTCACGGCGACCGCCAGGCCGATCAGCATCGCGATGGCCATCCCGGGCCCGAATGCCTGCAGGAAGCCAAGCCGGGCGGCGGCCAGGGCCGCGCTTGCCATGACGATCGTGAGCCCGGCGGTGACGATGATCGGGAGCAGCTCTCCGGTGGTGCTCTCGCTGGCCGCACGGGCCGACTCGCCATCCGCCAGCCGCCGCCGGAACCGCGAGAGGAAGAAGATCGTGTAGTCGGTGAGCACCCCGAAGAGCAGCACCACGATCACCGGCTCGACCTCGCTCGGCACGGACACGCCGATCGACTTCCCGATCGCGGCCATCGCCCTGATGGCCACCAGGTAGGCGACCGCCACCGCGGCCAGGTTCACGAGCGGCGCGACGAGCGACCTGAAGTGGAGGCCTACCGCCAGGAACACCAGCAGGACGGTGGCGAGCTCGACCAGGGGAAGGGCGTCCTCGATCTGCTGAGCTTGCGCGGCGCGCGCCGGCAGCGCACCGGTGATCCCTGTGAAGCCCGCCCCGTCGGCCCCGACGTAGCGGTCGCGGTAGCGCCCGGCGAGGCCGACCCGCCCGACCGATCCGATGTCCGCCGGGAAGAACAGGTAGTCGATCGCGGTGGTCGAACGCTCGCGCGAGAAGGGAGGGCGGCCGAGGGCGTTGGTGATCGGGAGAATGCCGGCGATGCCCGATACGTCTTCGTACTGCGCCCGGTTGACCGCGAGGGCGTCGCCCACGATTCGCGCCTGGCTGGGAGCAGGCAGCCCATCCGGATCCCGCTTTACGACGAGCGTGCGGCTGAGGAGCGGGAAGGCGAAGAGCTCGAACGCGCGTACCTCCGCTTGCACCGCGGCAGCGTCGTTGGGGATCAGGTCGCCGAGGGCGCCGACCTGCGCTTCCTGGACGGTCGGAAGCGCGAAGGTGAGCGTCGCGGTCAGCGCGATCCAGAACGCGACGATCAGATAGCGCAGGCGCGTGACGAGCCGCGCCAGGCCCTTCATCGGCGCTGACGCGCCTTCCCGTCGGGATCGAGCGCGCTGGGATCAAGCCCGTAGCGGGCCAGCTCCGCGCGGGCCAGCTCCGAATAGCTGTGCTCACGGAGGGCCGTGAGCGGATCGCCCCCGTGGGCGGCGAGCATCCGGTAGGGCAGGGATGACATTGCGCGCGAGGCGAGCAGGGCCTCCGCCCCTGGTCCGAGTTCGTCGATCAGTTGCTGCACGGCCCGGCACTCGCGGGCATAGGCGACACGCGCCGGGATGTAGAACGCGAGCGGCGCTAGCGAGGGGATGAGCCCGATCGCGAGACCGAGCAGGAGGCTCAGGTCGCGCACACTCTCGCGGCTCGCGCGGCCGCTCGCGATCACGCTGCGGCCGGCACCCTCGATCCGCTTGGCGGAATCATCCACCTGCGAGCCGACCAGCGGGACCGCGCCGAGCTCGCCGAGGGTGCGCCCGGACTCCTCGACTGCGGTGCCGACCTTGGTCACGGTCCGGCTGAGCTCGGCTATGCCGCGGACCTCGCCCGCGACGGTCAAGCCGAGGACCGCCCAGCACGCCACCCACGCGATCACCACGAGATCGAGTGCGAGGAGCTTGTGGCCGTTCGGAAGCGGCAAGCGGGGAGTCATGGCCCCGTGATTGTCACCGGTCGGGGACTGGGGTGGTGCAACCCCGGCCGGCACCGCCCCGCAGGGCGGCGCCAGGCGCGGGATCGCTGCTACTTGCTGGTGGTGACCAGCACCTTCTCGCAGTCCTTCGAGACCGCGTCGCCCGCGTCCGCGCGGACGGTGTCCTTCCCGGGTCCGCAGATCACGACGTCCCGCTGGGCATCGAAGGAGACGATGTTGTCGCCGCCGTCGCCGCCGCGGATCACGTCCTTGCCGAGGCCGCCGTCGATGCGGTCGTTGCCGGCGTCGCCGAAGATCTGGTCGCGGCCGGATGCCCCGGTGATGCCGTCGTTGCCGGCGCCTCCGCGCAGGACATCCTCATCCGAGCCGCCGTTCAGCGAGTCGGACAGCGGTCCGCCGGTGATGGTGTCGTTGCCCTGCCCGCCGGAGAAGATGTTGGAGCCCTCGCCGTCGATCAGGGTGTCGTTGCCGGTGCCGCCGGCGAGGAAGTCGCGCTCGCCCTTGGCGCCCGGGATCTTGTAGACCCCGCCGGAGCCGTCGAGCTTGTCGTCGCCGGAGCCGCCGTCGAGTACGTCGAGCCCCGGGCCGCCGGCGATGATGTCGTTGCCGCCACCGCCGTCGAGGGTGTCGTTGCCCTGGAAACCGTCGATGGAGTCTGGGTTCGAGCTCCCGGTGAACTTATCGGGGCCCGATGTCGGGGACTTCTCGGTCGAGCCCGACTGGGCGACCGCCAGCCCCGCCGCTACGAGCAGCGCAGGCAGAATTGCGAGTGTCAGCTTGCGAATCATGGTTCTCCTTGGTTTCTGAGTCTTGGTCGTGTTCGCTTTCCCGGAGGAACCCGCGAATCGCACCCAGGTTGGGACACAGCGTCAGGGCGCTGACATCCCGCGCGGCTGCATTTTCTGCCTAGGCGGGTCAACTAGCCGCGGCCTAACGGCGCCGGCGGCGGTCCTCGAGCTCGAGCAGCCGCTCGGGCATCACCTGGAGGGTGGTGTGCCCGATCGCGAAGCGCTCGTCGAGCATCGACTCGACGCGTTCGCGCACGGAGTCGACGTCCTCGCCGGGGTCGGCCCGCACGTGGGCGGCGAGCGCCGGGAAGCCGGAGGTCACGGTCCAGATGTGGAGGTCGTGCACCTCGCGCACGCCCAGTACGCGGCACATCTCGCGACCGACCTCCTGCACGTCGATGCCCTCGGGCGCGGCCTCGAGCAGGACGTCGAAGGGTTCGCGGATCAGGCGCCAGGAGCCGACCAGGATGAGCACGGCGATGGCGAGGCCGAGGATCGGGTCGGCCTGCTCCCAGCCGGTGGTGAGCACGATGGCGCCGGCGATCACCACGCCGATGGCGCCGAGGGCGTCGGCGGCCGAGTGGCGCAGCACGCCCTCGAGGTTCAGGTTGGAGCGATCGCCGCGGGCCAGCACCCACACGCCGAGGCCGTTGCCGATCAGCTCGACGATGCCGATCGCCAGCACGCCTGCGCCCTCGACCGGCACCGGGTCGGAGAGGCGGCTGATCGACTCGACGGCGATCCAGATCGCGACCGCCACGAGCAGCAGTCCGTTCACGAGTGCGGCCACCACCTCCACGCGGCGGTAGCCGAAGGTCCGGCGCCCTGCCGGCGGGCGGGCCGCGATGCGGGCGGCGAAGATTCCGAGCCCGATGGCGGCCATGTCGTTCGCCACGTGCCCCGCCTCGCCGAGCAGCGCCACCGAGTTGAACACGATCCCGCCGGCGATCGCGGCCGCGAGCATCACGAGGTTGATGCCGAAGGCCCACAGCATCCGACCGGTGTCGAGCGATCGGTCCGGCGGCGAGTGCGAGTGCGAATGCGGCCCGTGCATCACGCCTATATCTAGCGCTCCCCGGGCCCGGCCGGACGCGCGGGTACCCTGCGGTCGCCGATGGACAACCTCGACGCCCTCTGGGCCTTCCTGGTCTCCGCAGCCGTCGCACTGGTCGCCACTCCGCTCGCCGCCCGGTTCGCCCATCGGGTCGGGGCGATCGACCAGCCGAGCGAGCGTGGACTGCATGACGAGCCCACACCGCGACTGGGCGGACTGGCGATTCTCGCCGCGGTGCTCGCATCGAGCGCGATCTTCCTGCCTATCGAGGACGAGGTGCGGGGCGTGCTCGCCGGCGCCGTCGTCGTGGCTCTGGTCGGCGCGCTCGACGACATCTACGACCTGAACCCGTTCGTGAAGCTGGCCGGGCAGGTGATCGGCGCGTCGATCCCGGTGGCCGCTGGGGTGTGGGTGGACGCATCGACCATTCCCTTCCTCGGGCGGGTCGAGTTCGGCGAGGCGGGGCGGGTGCTCACGGCGGTGGGGATCGTGGCCGTGATCAACATCGTGAACTTCACCGACGGTGTGGACGGCTTGGCCGCCGGCGTGTGCACGATCTCGGCCGCGACCCTCGCGGCCATAGCGCTGTCACTGGACCGCACCGACGCCGGCATCCTGGCGGCGATCACCGCCGGCGCCGCGATCGGGTTCCTGCGCCACAACTTCCACCCGGCGTCGGTCTTCATGGGTGATGCGGGCTCGAACCTGCTCGGCTTCCTGCTCGCGTGTATCGCCGTGCAGGGCGCACTCAAGACCGCCGCCGTCGCCGCGCTCGTGTTCCCGCTGGTGATCCTGGCGGTGCCGATCATCGACACGAGCTTCGTGGTGCTCAAGCGGATCAAGTACCGCCAGCCCGTCTACCGTCCCGACAGCGAGCACCTGCATCACCGCTTCGCGCGGATCGGCTTCTCGCAGCGGCGCACGGTGCTCTACCTCTACGGCTGGACGCTCACCCTCGCGGGCTTCGCACTCGCGATCCGGTTCGTGCCCTACTCCGACGGCCGCGGCAACTTCGACACCGGCTACACGATCGTGATGTTCGCCCTCGCCGCTCTCGTGTTCGCCGCGAGCCTCTATCTGGTCTACGTGCTTGAGATCTTCAAGTTCCGCCGCTTCCGCGAGCGCCAGCTGCGCAAGCCCACGGTCGGCGGCGAGCCCGCTCTCAGCCAGGACGAGATCGACGAGGAGATCGCCCGCGAGGTCGAGACGGGGGAGTGGGACGCGGTGAAGGGCCCTGGCTAGAGCGACTCTCCGTTCAGAGTGGCCACGACCCGCCGCGGCCCGCCGGAATCGCGGTGCTCGCAGAGGTAGATGCCCTGCCAGGTGCCGAGCGCGAGCGAGCCGCCGGAGACCGGCAGCGACAGCGTGGACCCCGTGAGGATCGCCTTCACGTGCGCCGGCATGTCGTCATCGCCCTCGAGCGTGTGGGTCCACATCGGATCCCCCTCGGCCACGGCGGAGTCGAGCCACGTTCGCACGTCCCGCCGCACGTCGGCCGAGGCGTTCTCGTTCAGCGCCAGGGACGCCGAGGTGTGCTGGATCAGCAGGTGCAGCAGGCCCACGCGCAGCGAAGCGATCTCGGGCACTGCGGAGATGACCTCGCGTGTGACGAGATGGACGCCGCGGGGGACGGGCGAGAAGGCGAATGAGGTCTGATGCCACATGGAACGCAGAAGGGGCCGCGCCCCGGGAC
>JACCYP010000147.1 GCA_013696425.1 Thermoleophilaceae bacterium | reverse complement strand
GTGCAGGGGCGCTGGTCGTCGACGGCGCCGCTGTTCGCGGACCGTCCCGCGCACGGTCCGCGGATGCGCGCGCTCGCGGAGATCATGCTCGAGCGCTACGGCATCGTCACGCGCGAGACCGTGCTCGCCGAAGGCATCCCCGGCGGCTTCTCCTCGATCTATGGCGAGCTGGCGAACCTCGAGACGCTCGGCACCGCCCGGCGCGGCTACTTCGTGGAGGGTCTCGGCGGCGCGCAGTTCGCCCTGGGTGCCGCCATCGAGCGCCTGCGCGCGATGCGCAGCGACGAGCCCGCGGCGCCGATCGTGCTCGCCACCACCGATCCCGCCCAGCCCTACGGCGCCGGCCTGCCCTGGCCGAAGCGCGAGGGAGAGGCGCGCCGTCCCGCCCGCACGGCGGGCGCGTACGTGGTGATGGTGGACGCCGAGCCCGTCCTGTACGTCGAGCGCGGCGGCAAGGGCCTGCTGCCGCTGCGCGATCCGCTCGACGCCGATGGCCATCCCGCCAAGTGGCTGCGCGAGGCGCTCGACGCCCTGGCCGACCACGTGCGCAAGGGGCACCTCAAGCGGCTCGCCTTGGAGCGCTTCGACGGCGAGCCGGTGGTCGGCACGCCGTGGGAGGACCTGCTCGTGGAGATCGGCTTCCGCCAGGGCCCGCGGAAGCTCACGCTCACGGCCTGATGCCCGAGGGCGACACCATCCACTACGCCGCCAGGCGCGTCGGCGCGGCGCTCGTAGAGCGGGAGATCGAGTCGATCGAAACCCCGCACCCTCGCTTCGGCAAGGATCGCTGGCCCGAGCGCCTGGAGGGCCGACCGGTGCATTCCGTCGACGCCCATGGCAAGCATCTGTTCATGCGCTTCGACGGCGAACTCACGCTCCATTCGCATCTGCGCATGGGTGGTAAGTGGGGCGTGTACGAGCGCGGGGCGCGCTGGACTCGGAACCCGCGCCGCGCGTGGCTCGTGATGCGCACTCCCGACCACGAGGTCGTGCAGTTCGACGGGCCCGTGCTCCAGCTGATGACCGAGTCGCGCTCGCGCTTCGATCGCCGGCTCGCCGCGCTCGGTCCCGACATCCTCGCGCCGGAGTTCGACGAGGACGCGTTCCTGAAGCGGCTCCGGGGCGATGACCCCACGCGGGGCATCGGCGACGCCCTGCTCGACCAGAAGAACCTCGCGGGCATCGGGAACATCTGGAAGTCGGAGGGCTGCTTCTACGCGGGTGTCGATCCGTGGCGGAGGGTCGCCGAGGTGAGCGACGAGGAGGCGCACGCCATCGTGGCGCTCACGCGCCCGGCGATGCAGCGCAGCGTCGAGACCCACGGCAAGCCCCGCGAGATTCAGATCTTCGAGAAGACCGGCCGCCCGTGCCCGCGCTGCGGGGCGCGCGTGCGCTCGCGCGGGCAGGGCGATGACAACCGCACCACCTACTGGTGTCCCGGGTGCCAGACGTGAAGCGCGTCGGACACAAGGGCGCCGACCTGATCGCCCCCGGCAACACCCGTGCGAGCTTCGAGGCGGCGCTCGAGCACGGCGTCGACATGATCGAGTTCGACGTCCTGCCGCACGAGGGCCGGCTCGTGCTCTCCCACGACCCCGGTGACGCCGGGCGCCGCTCGGGCGGGCTGCTCACGCTCGAGGAGGGCCTCGACCTGTTCGCCGAGGAGGCATTCGCGGGCGTCGAGCTCGACGTCGACCTGAAGACGACCGGCTACGAGCTGAAGGTGGCCGATGCGCTCGCGGCGCGCGGGCTGACCACCCGGACGCTGGTCTCGAGCCATTACCGCCAAAGCCTCGACCTGCTCGGGGACTCGGGAGTCAAGCGAGGCTGGTCGGTGCCCCGGATCAAGCGCAACTACATCCGCAGTCCCGCCGCTCCGGTGGCCTACGCGCTGGCACGCGCCTGGCGGCTGGCGCTCCCCCGCCGCGCCGTCGCGACGATCCGGGCGGGGCGCTGCGAGGCACTGATGGTCCATTGGGTGCTGATGAGCCGGCGGCTCGTGGACGCCGTCCACCGCGAGGGCGGGGAGGTCTACGTATGGACGGTCGACCGGCGCCCGGCCATCGAGCGCTTCGAGTCCTTCGGCGTCGACGGCGTGATCTCGAACGATCCGCGCCTCTTCGACCCCGCCCCGGCCTGAGCGCCGGGCCGGGCCGGCCCTAGCG
>JACCYP010000143.1 GCA_013696425.1 Thermoleophilaceae bacterium | reverse complement strand
GGATCGCTGCTCGGCAAGCTGGTCTCGCTCGACGTCGACGCCAAGGGGGAGCAGGACTGGCGGGTCGACCTCTACGGCCTGCGGAACCCCTGGCGGTTCTGGTTCGACCCGGCGATGAACGAGGTTTGGATCGCAGACGTGGGCCAGGACGCCTACGAGGAGATTCACCGCGTTCCGCTCGAGCCCGACGAACCGCCGAAGAACCTCGGGTGGCCGGTGTACGAGGGAGTCACGGAGCTGACCGGCAAGGATGTCGAGGGCAACCGGCTCGAGGGCGGCGGCGAGCTCATTTTCCCCGTCGCGGGCTACTCCCACGACGACGGCTGCTCGGTGACGGGCGGGGCGATCTACCGCGGCCGCCGCGTGGATGACCTCGAGGGCCGCTACGTGTACGGCGATTTCTGCTCAGGCGCGCTCTGGACGCTGCGCCCGAAGACCGGCGGCGGGGCGCAGGACGTGCGCCGCGAGCGCGCGAAGCTGCCGCAGGTCACCCACATCGGACCGGGCGCTCGCGGCGAGCTGGTGATGGCGGCCGCGACGGGTGAGATCTTTTCTGCTGCAGCGCTTAGGGCGCCCTAATAGACTCCCGAACCAAGTGCTGGCGCTACGCGACGTTTCGAAGAGCTTTGGCTCTGTCCGCGCCCTCGACGGGGCCTCCCTCGAGGTGGCCGAGGGCGAGTTCCTGGCCCTCCTCGGCCCGAGCGGCTGCGGCAAGACGACCGCGCTGCGGGTGATCGCCGGTTTCGAGCACCCCGACTCCGGCGCGGTCGAGCTCGGGGGCCGGCCGGTGGCCGGCAACGGCTCGTTCGTCCCCCCGGAGCGGCGCGGTGTCGGCATGGTCTTCCAGGACTACGCGCTTTTCCCGCACCTCGACGTGGCGCACAACGTCGGGTTCGGGCTTTCGCGCGACATCCGCGCCGAGCGCGTGGCCGAGGTGCTCGAATTCGTCGGCCTTGCCGATCTCTCCCGGCGCCGTCCGGGGCAGCTCTCAGGCGGCCAGCAGCAGCGTGTGGCGCTGGCTCGCGCTCTCGCCTCGAGGCCGGCGGCGGTGCTCCTCGACGAGCCCTGGAACGCGATCGACCCGCTCCGCCGCGGGGAGATGCGCGACGAGCTCGCGGGCATGCTGCGCGAGACCGGGGTCACGGTGATCCTCGTGACCCACGACCGCGAGGAGGCGTTCACCCTCGGGGACCGCATCGCGCTCATGCGCGAGGGCCGCGTGGCGCAGGTCGGGACCCCCGAGGAGCTCTACTACTCACCCGCCGATCGCTGGTGCGCAGAGTTCGTGGGCGGCTCGAACTTCCTGCGCCGCGGCGATCACGACGTGCTGGTGCGCCCGGAGATGGTCGGGCTCGAGGCCGACGCCGGGGGAGACGCCGAGATCGTCGGGCGGACCTTTCTCGGCCATGACGTGCTCTACCACGTGCGCATGGCCGACGGCTCGACGCTCGCGGCGCAGCGGCCCTCGAACGAGCGGGTCGATCTCGGGGCGCGCGTGCGGGTGCGGGTCCACGACGGCCCGCAGGCCGCCTTTCCCGCCTGATGCGGCGTGCGCTGACCGCGCTGGCGGCCGCGGTCGCCGTGCTCCCCGCGGGCTGCGGCGGCGACGATGCCGACCTCACGGTCTATTCGGGGCGCAACGAGGAGCTGATCGGGCCGCTGATGGACGACTACGAGAAGGAGACCGGCCTCGAGATCGACGTCCGCTACGGCGACTCGGCCGAGCTCGCGGCGGCGATCGCCGAGGAGGGCGACGGCTCGCCCGCGGACGTGTTCTTCTCACAGGATGCCGGCGCACTCGGGTCGATCGAGGACAAGCTCGCGCCCCTGCCCGCCGCGACGCTCGACAAGGTCTCGCCCCGCTTCCGCGATCCCGACGGCCGGTGGGTCGGGGTCACCGGGCGCTCGCGCGTGATCGCCTGGTCGACCGCGCGCCTCGAGGAGAGCGAGGTCCCCGATTCGATCTTCGATGTCACGAAGCCCGAGTGGAAGGGCAAGGTGGGGCTCGCCCCGTCGAACGCCTCCTTCCAGGCATTCGTGTCGGGAATGCGCCTCACGATTGGGGATGAGCGCACCAGGAAGTTTCTCGAGGATCTCGCTGCGAACGACCCGAAGATCTACGAGAACAACATCCAGCAGATAGAGGCGATCGACCGCGGCGAGGTCGACCTGGGGCTCGTGAACCACTACTACGTGTACGAGCTCGCGCGGGAGAACCCGGGACTCAAGGTCCGGAACCACTTCCTCCGCGCGCGCGACCCGGGATCGCTCGTCAACGTGGCCGGAGCGGGGATGCTCGCCCGGAGCGAGCACAAGGATGCTGCGCTCGATTTCGTGAACTTCCTGGTCTCGCGCCAGGCTCAGACCTACTTCGTGGAGGACAACGGCGAGTATCCGCTGGTGGCGGGCGTGCCCAAGCGCCGTGACCTCCCCGCGCTCGCGCAGGTGCGGGGCCCGGACATCCAGCTGGGCGATCTCGGCGGCAAGCTCCGCTCGACGCTGCAG
>JACCYP010000133.1 GCA_013696425.1 Thermoleophilaceae bacterium | reverse complement strand
GTACACGCCCGGCGTGATCGGCCTGACGGTCGACCAGCGCCTCCTGCGCGCGGCCGATCTGTTCGCCCGCGGGCACCTGAGGAAGCAGGTGAAGGACCCCGAACTGCGCACCGCCCTCACGCCGGACTACACGATCGGCTGCAAGCGCATCCTCAAGTCAAACGACTGGTACCCCGCCCTCCAGAAGGACAACGTCGAGGTGCTGCACTCCGGCGTGACCGAGGTGCGCGGCAACAAGGTCGTCGACGCCGACGGCGAGGAGCGCGAGGTCGACGCGATCATCTTCGGCACCGGCTTCCACGTCGAGGACATGCCGGTCGCGTCGTACGTGCGCACCCGTCGCGGTCAGACGCTCGAGGACAAATGGGAGGGCTCGCCCCAGGCCTACCTCGGCATCGCCATCTCCGACTGCCCGAACTTCTTCATGCTCACGGGCCCCAACTCCGGTCAGGGGCACACCTCGATGGTGTTCATGATCGAGTCGCAGATCGAGCAGGTGAAGCTCGCGCTCGATGCCCGCGATGCGAACGGCGGCGGCACGATCGAGGTCCACCCCGGCGCCGAGAAGGCCTGGAACGCCAAGCTCCAGAAGCGCACGGAGACCACGGTCTGGACCCAGGGCGGCTGCTCCTCCTGGTACCTCGACCGCAACGGCAAGAACTCGATCCTTTGGCCCGACTGGACGTGGCGCTTCCGCATGCGCTGCAAGCGCTTCGTGGCGAACCACTGGATCGCGCGGCCTGGCAAGCGGGCACCGGCCGAGCCGGAACCCGCCAAGGCCGCGGCCTAGCGTCCTGTCCTGAGTACCCCAGGGGTCCCCTAGGCAGGACGCTTGGGCTCAGGCGCGCCCGTGGCGGTCTCGTAGGGGTGCCGCGATCTCGGCACCATCCAGCTCGCCGGCGGCCACGCGCTTCGCCAGCTGCTTCGCCACGATGCGGTCCACGAGGCCCGGGAAGTGGCGCGCCACCGCGAGCTGGAGCGCTCCCGTGCGCGTGATCGCCACGTCGCGCTTCGGCTTCGGCGATTCGAGCGCCTCCACCACCCGCGCCACCACGCCCGCGAGCGGCTCCTCCGTGGAGAAGCCCTCCAGGTTGAGGCCGGCCTCCTTGGTGGCGTCATGGATGGGCGTCTTCACCATCGCCGGGTGCACGCAGGTCACCTTCACGTGCGTGCCGTACTCGGCGCGCAGCGCGTCGGCGTAGGCCACCACGCCGCGCTTCGACACGCCGTACGCGGCCCCGAGCGGCAGCCCGATGAACGACATCCGCGAGGCGATGAACACCACGCGCCCGCGCGACTTCACGAGTTCCTCGATGGCCGCGGAGCTGCACCGCCAAGACCCGAGCAGGTTCACGTCGATCATCGCCCGAACCCGATCGCCCGGCATCGAGCCCGCGGAGGCAGGTCCACCCAACCCGGCGTTGTTGACAAGCGCGTCGAGCCCACCGAGCCGCCCGACAGCGTCCTCCATTGCCGCCACAACCGCTTCGTCGTCAGTGACATCACACGGCAGAATGTCCCCGCTGGAGCCAGGCGAAAGATCCAACCCCACGACCTTCCACCCCCGCGAGCGCAGCTCAGCCGAGATGGCCGTACCGAACGCCCCACCCGCCCCGGTGACCACGGCGCGCTTCAAGCGGCCCTCCCCCGCCCCGCCTCGAGCTCCTGCCCGAGCTCGTACATGAAGCGGTCGAAGTCAACGCGCATGCCCGGGCGCCCGCGCTCGCCCCAGCGCGCGACCGCGGCGGCGCGCCGCTTCGCGACATCGGCGCGCATCTCAGGGACGGACGGCAGCGCGAAGCGCCCCGTCAGGCGCTCGGCCACGAGCTGGGACTGGCGCTCGACGATCGGGAAAGCCGAGCCGGTCGACTGCATCAGCCCGACGAAGAACAGGTCCGGCGCGTCGAGATGGAACACGCGCTTGTAGAGCGGCAGCTCGCGCGGGTCACCGCCCACCAGAGCGGGGTCGAGCATCGGCAGCTCGACCACGTAGCCGGTGCACCACACGATCGCGTCCGCCTCCTCGGCGCCTCCGTCGGTGAAGCGCACCGAGCCGCCCTCGAACTCCCGGATCCCGGGCTTCGGCTCGATCTCACCGTGCGAGATGCGCGAGAGCACCGTGTCGGTGATGGTCGGGTGGCCCTCGAAGAGGCCGTGGGCGGGCTTCGGCAGCCCGTAGCGCTCGGGTGAGCCGACGGTGATCTTCAGCAGTGCCTCCGAGATCGGCTGGCGGATCTTCCACGGCACGTGCACGGCCATCCACGGGCTGGTGATCTGGTCGGCGGGCTGACCGAGAAGGCGCTTCGGGATCACCCACGAGCCGTGCCGGACCGACAGCAGCGTGCGCTGCGCCGAATGCGACAGATCGGTGGCGATGTCCATCGCGCTGTTGCCCATCCCGACCACCATCACGCGCTTGCCGCGGAAGCGCTCGGCGTCCTCGTAGTCGAGGGCGTGCACCTGCTCGCCCTCGAACTCGCCCGGGTAGGGCGGGTCGGGCCACTTCGCCACCGCGTTGTGGCCGTTGGCGATCACCAGGTGGGAGAACTCCTCGCCCTCCACGCGCCAGCCGCCGTCGGCCAGTCGCTCGCAGTGCTCGACCCCGGCGCCGAGCCGGATGCGATCGCCGAGGCCGTACTGCTCCACGTAGCGCTCGAGGTAGGCGCCGATGATCTGGGCGCTCGGGTAGTCGGGCGTGCCCGCGGGCAGCGGGTACTCGCCGAACTCGGTGCGCTCGCGCGAGGTGATCAGGTGCAGCGTGCGGTAGGCGGCGGTCGGTCGCTCCTCGAGCGTCCACACCCCGCCGACCCGCTCGCCCTTCTCGAACGCCACCGCGTCGATGCCCTCGCGCGTGAGCGCGCGGAGTGCGGCGAGGCCCGACGGGCCCGCTCCCACGACCGCAACACGCACTACGGAATCGCCGTGAAGGCGACGGGCGCGAGGTCGGGGACGGTGCTCGCGCCGAGGCCGGCCGAGGAGAGGGAGAAGAGCCGGTCGCCGACCACGAAGGTCCGCGTGACCTCGGCCTGGGTGTGCGCGAGGCGGCCGGTCTCGTTGATGCCGCCGGCATCGACCCCGAAGCCGATCGCGCCCGAGGAGCCGTTCCGCGCCACCGGGATCACGGCCAGCCTGGCCGGCGCCCACCAGAGGAACGCCTTGTGGTCGTACTCGGCCTGCGAGGACACGTCGGAGCCAAGCGTGCGCTGGGCGATCCGCGCCGGCGCCGCCGGGTTCGAGACGTCGAAGAGCGAGAGCTGCGTGCCGAGCGTCTGCCCCTGGTCGGTCGCGTCCTGCCCGACCCCGATCAACTGGGTGTCGGAGATCGGGTGCAGATATGAGGAGAAGCCGCGGATCTTCAGCTCGCCGGTCACACGCGGGGCCGCGTTGTTCGAGAGGTCGAGCGTGTAGAGCGGATCGGTCTGGCGGAACGTGACCACGTAGCCGCGGTCGCCGATGAAACGCACCGAGTAGATCCGCTCGCCCTTTCCGAGGCCGCCCACCCTCCCCACGCGGTTGAGCGAGGAGTCGAGCACCGTGACCGCGCTTTCGGAGGCGTCGCCGTCGGTGCCGGTCGTGGCCACGCGCAGGAAGCCGTCGCGCTCGGAGAGCGAGAACTGGTTGAGCACCGTTCCGGTGACCGATCCGCTGCCGGTGTAGGCGCTCTCGCCCGCCTTCGAGACGTCGAAGCGGTGGATCGCGGTCTGGTCCTCGCCGCGCTCGGTGGTGAGGAAGAGCCCCGTCTGGGATGCGTAGGTGGTCTGCGCGTTGGTCATCACCGCGTCGGAGTCGACGGCCGGCAGGCCCTTCGACATGTCGATCGAGAGCACCGTGAGCACGTCGAGACCGGAGAACACGGTCGCGCGGCGGACCTCGTTGCAGGGCACCGCCTTGCCGCCGGCTCCCTTGCGCACCTTCGGCGCGCCGGTCTTCGAGGAGGGCAGCCAGCCGGTCGTGCGCGAGCGCAGGCGCGGAAGTTCGTACTCCGCGCGCGGCTGGGAGTGGATCACCACTCGGGCGGTGGTGCCGCTCATGCGTGCGGAGACGTAGTTGCCGTCCACCTCCTGGGTGCGCACGACCTTCGGGGCGCCGGTCACGTCGACCTCGGAGATCGTGGTCTCCTCCTCCCCGACGGGAGCTCCCACGACGGTCGAGGGGCGGACGCCGCCGGGGGCGCCGACCGCCAGCACGCGGTTACCCGCGAGGAACAGCTCGTGGTCCGAGCCGCCGAGCTTCACGGAGCCGCTGCGCGCGTTCGTGGTGGCGTCGAACACGTGGAGGGTGCCGTCCACGGCCGCGAAGATGCGACGCCCGTCGGTCTTAACCACGTCGGGCTCGTCGACTCCGGCCTCCTGGTTGTTGGTCGGCGAGAAGTCGGGCGTCTCACCGCCGCCCGTGGCGGGAGCCCGCGTGCCGTCCTGCTGCGGCGTGGGCGCGGGAAGCGTCTCGCCGACGAGCTTCGGCCTCGTTCGCGACCTCGGCACGTGCTTCTTCGCGTACGAGACGAGCTGCTTGCACGAGCTGAACGCCTCCAGCTTCGGGCGCTTCGGACTCGCGGCGCCCGCAGCAGGCGCGGCGACCAGCGCAAGCACGAGTCCGGCGGCGATCGCCCCCTTGAGCACGACCCCACCGTACCTCGCCAGTCATGATCCGCCGCCATGACCACTGCCTCCTGCGTACCGGTCACCCGCGACGAGCTCGAGGGAGACGAAGCACTGAAGGCCCTCCGCGGCGCCGGACGGCGCCGGCTCGTGCTCGACACGATCGACCGCTTCCGCGCGGCCGACGGCTTCAGCCACTCGCGCGCGCTCGCGTTCCAGATCACCCTCGCCCTCCTCCCGGCCCTGATCGCGATCGTGGGACTCGCGGCCGCCCTCGACCAGGACGAGTTCACGCGCGTGTTGCAGGCGACGATCGAGGATCTGGCTCCCGGAGCGGTCGGCGACATCCTCACCGACGCCCTGCGCCAGGGCAGCTCCGCGGCGGGGCAGGAGTCGGGCGAGACGGCCCTGGTCGGCGGCGGGATCGCGGCCGTGATCGCCGGCACCACGGCGATGGCGGAGATCGAGCGCGGCGCGAACCGCCTCTACGGCACCGAGCGCGACCGCCCCTTTGCGCGCAAGTACCTGGTGGCACTCGCCCTCGCGCTCACCGCCGGGACGCTCACCCTGCTCGCGTTTGTGTTGTTGCTCGGTGGATCAGCCATCCGCGAGGGCGTCGGCTTCGGGGAGACCCTCGATGACATCTGGAAGGTCGGCCGCTGGCCGCTCGGGCTCGCGGCGGTCGTGGCGGCGGTCGCGCTGCTGTTCGAGTACTCCCCCCGGCGGCGCCAGCCCGAGCCCTCGTGGCTCGCCTTCGGCGCTGCGCTTGCCGCGCTGCTCTGGCTCGCGTTCATGGGCCTGCTCGCGGTCTACCTCGGCGCGACGGACTCCTTCGGCGCCACCTACGGCGAGCTAGCCGGCACGATCGGCGTGCTGCTGTGGGCGTTCCTCACCTCGGTGGCGCTCTTCGGCGGCCTCGCTTTCGCAGCGCAGCTCGAGGCGGTGCGGGCCGGCATCTCGGACACGCGCCGTGCCGAGCCGCCCGAGTAGCCAAGCGCACGAAGCCCTTGCGCCCGCCGAACTCGATCTGGTCCGATATTCGCCTCCACCCTGCTCGTGATCCAGGATCTCGACGCGCCCTACGGAGGGCTCGCCCAGGTCTCCAAGGACCCGATGAAGCAGGTGGAAGGGCGGATCGCGAAGCTGCCGCGCGGGTCGGACCCCTGCCCGGCCCGCGCGCCTGGGAGCTAGGCGCCGAACCCGCTGCCGAGCCCGAAGCCGCCGTCTGCCATGACCCCCGGGTCTAGCGCCGCTTCTTGGGCTTCGGGTTCTTCTCCCGCTCCGCGGCGCGCTTCTTCCACTCGTCGAGCTCCTTCTTGGTGGGCTTGCGCACCGTGAGGTCGCCCGCGGAGATCTGCTCCTTGATGTCCTGGAGCTTCTCCTCGCGCTTCAGCTGCTGGCGCTCGGCCGGAGAGAGCTTCTTGGGTGCTTCCTCGTCCGCCACGGCACAAACCTACATGTTCGGACGGAGTGTTCGGGAATGGGACATCCCCCGGAACATCGTCTGGTGGTCGGATGAGCTCTACCGCATCTACGGCCTCGAGCCCGGCAGCATCGTGCCGACCTACGAGAACTTCCTCGGGTACGTGCACCCGGACGACCGGGAGTCGGTCGACGCGCGCAACCAGAAGGCCTTCGCGGACCATCAGCCCTTCGGCGACATCAAGCGCGTGGTTCGCGCCGACAGGCGCGAGATCCTCATGGAGACCAAGCTGTCGGGCGCCGAGGGTGTGCGGACTAGCTGTCCTGCCTCAAGACGTCCCGAACGCGGCTGATGGGTGGACGGTTGCCGATCGCTGAGTGGCGCCGCTGCTCGTTGTAGTGCTCAAGCCAGTGTGGCAAGGCGCGAGCGCGGTGTGCAGATGAGCG
>JACCYP010000090.1 GCA_013696425.1 Thermoleophilaceae bacterium | reverse complement strand
CATCCAAGCGCACGATCTGGATCGCGGCCGGCGTCCTGGCGGCGCTTTGGGGCGCCCTGGTGCTCACCTTCTCCCAGTCGAGCTTCGCGGCCCTGCTCGTGGGGTGCGCGGTGCTCGCGGCGGCGCGCTGGGGGATCAAGCCGGTGCTCGGCACGCTCGGCGCGGTGGCCGTGGCCGGCGCCGTGGTCGTGCTCGCCGCGCCGGGGCTCGTGAACCTCGATCTAGGCTCCTCAGGGGACGTCGACCGCGCCACCAGCGGCCGCGGCGACCTGCTCTCCGCCGGCGCCGGCCTCTGGGCTGAGAAGCCGGTGCAGGGCCACGGCTCGGGCTCGTTCAACGAGCGCTTCCGCGACCGCGAGGAGGCCACCTTCGAGCAGGCCTCGGCGGCCTCTCACACGATCCCGGTGACCGTGGCGGTCGAGCAGGGCGTGCCCGGGTTGCTCGCCTACGCCCTGGTGCTGTTCACCGCGTTCGCGATGCTCTTCCGCGGGCTCGGCGGCCTGAGGGCTCCTGCCAACCCGCCGCCGCTCGAGACGGTGGCGCGGATCGCGCTCGCCGCCTGCTTCGCGGCCCTGGTGTTCCATACGTGGGTGTACGCCGCCTTCCTCGAGGACCCGCTCACGTGGGCGATCATCGGCGCCTCGATCGGGATCGCGGCGACCGCAGCTCGCGGGACGACCGCAGCTAGCGGGACTTCCGCTTCGCCGTCCGAACCTCTTTCCCCTCGAACGCATACACCGACGAGTAGCCCGTGAGGAACAGCCGGCGGCCGTCGGAGATGACCGGCGTGTAGCCGCCGCGGCCGAAGGAGAAGCGCCGGCGCCCGTCCTTCGCGGAGAGGCCGAGCGTCGACTTCTTGTCGATGTTCGAGAAGTACACGACGTCCTCGATCACCGACGCCGAGCCGAGGATGCGCCCCCCGAATTCCTTCGACCAGCGGGTGCGCCCGGTGCGTGCGTCCATGGCGAAGAAGCGCCCGCTCGAGGAGCCGATGTACACGGTCGGGCGCGTGCCCGGCACGTTCGCCACAGCCGGCCCGCCCAGCACGTAACCGCCGGTCTCGCGGGTCCACGCGATCTCGCCGCTGCCGGCCGAGAATGAGTAGACGCGGCCGTCGTAGTTGCCCACGTACACGCGCCCGAAGGCGATCGCCGGGGAGGAGTAGAAGCGCCCTCCGCGCCCAAGCGAGCGGCCGATGCCGCCCTTCGACCAGATCTTCTTGCCGGTCTTAGCGCGGATGGCCTGGAACTGGTCGCCGTAGTCGCCGAAGTACAGCTTGCCGCCCGAGTAGGCGAGCGCGGACTTCACCGCGCCGGCCGCCTTGTAGGTCCACAGCGTGCGCCCGCTCTTCGCGTTCAGCGCGTACACCGTGCCGTCCTCGCTCCCGAGGAAGACGCGGTTGCCGACCACCAGCGGCGAGGACTCCGAGCGCGAGGGCAGGCGCTTGCGCCACCGTACCCGAGCGGTCTTCGCGTCCATCGAGAGCACCTGGCCCGGATCGAGCGAGGTGAGGTAGACGCGGCCCTTGTGCCACGTGGGCGAGGCGGCGCCGAGGCGGCCGATGCGCTTGCGCCACAGGACCCTGCCGGAGGGGGCCGATAGCGAGTAGGCCTCGCCGTTGTTCTTGACGAAGAAGAGCCGCCGGTCGGCGAGCACGGGCGGAAACTCGATCAGCACCGAGCCGCCGAAGCTCCACGATCGCGTGAGTGGGTACTGCAGCTCGCGGTTCAGGTAGCGGGTGCGCGTGGGGGTGTAGCCGAGGGTCGGCCAGGCGAACACGGGCTTCTTCGACACCTCCTCCTGCTTCTCGTCGTCCTGGAACTCGACGTCCTCGTTGGACACGTCATCGGGGCTCTTGCCGAGGATCAAGTAGGCGCCGCCCGCGGCGAGTGCCCCGAGCACGAGCACGATGAGCAGCATGAGCGGCCAGCGCGGACGGCGATGGCGGCGGCTGTTCGAGATGAAGGGACCTTGGCTCACGAGCGGGGCAACCTAGCGTGACGGACGGCGTCCGCGATCCCCTCGCCCCCGGCGGGGCGGAGGGCCTGGCGGGCGTGCAGCGCAAACCGGCGCGGGTCCCGGGGCAGGCGCAGCGCGTAGCCGATCGCGATCAGCACGCGTACCGCGAGCGCTGCCGCCGGGCCGTGGTGCTTACGGATGTAGAGGTCGCGGTTGCGGTGGAACTCGACGATCCGGCGCGAGGCGGAATCGAGGTCGGAGGAGAGCTGCTCGTGGTGGATGGCCTGAGCGCCCGGCACGTACAGCGCGTGCCAGTCCGCGTCTGACAGGCGCTTCTCGAAGTCGGTCTCGTCCGAGTAGACGAAGAAGTCCGGGTCGAGCCAGCCCACCGCCTCCGCCGCCTCGCGCCGGACGAGCATCGCGCTCGACTGGCACCAGTCCACGCGGCGGGTCTCGCTCCCGCCGCTCTGCACCACCCAGCGCGACATGAACACCGCGAACGCCGCCGCGCTCGCGACGCCCGGGAACCGCCACGCGCACGGCTGGGGATGGCCGTGGGGATCGAGCAGCTGCGCGCCGGCCACGGCGGCGCGCGGATCGGCGTCGAGGGCGTCCATGAGCGCCCGCGGGGCGTCCCCGAGCAGCTCGGAGTCCTCGTTCAGCAGCAGGCAGTGGCGCCCTCGCGCCTCCTGGAGCAGGCGCGAGTCGTTGGCCGCCTTCCCCTGCGGCGCATCGAGGGCGATCAGGCGCAGGCCGGGGTGTGCCCGCTCCCGGACGGCCGCGGCCGAACCGTCGCTCGAGGCGTTGTCGAGTACGAGCACCTCGTGCTCCACCCCGCCGGGGGCCGTCGACTCGATCGCGTCGAGGCAGCGCAGCAGCAGCTCGCGCCCGTTGGTGTTCACCACGCAGTACGTCAGGTCCACTTGATCCACCATGATCGCGGTCCATGCGGATCCAGCTCGCCGACCCCTCCGCCTTCACCCCTCCGTACGACCACGCGCTGGCCGCGGCGCTTGCCCGCGCGGGGGCGGACGTGGAGCTCGTCACGAGCCGGTTCCTCTACGGCCCGGTGCCCGCGGCCCGTGGATACGAGGTGAACGAGTTCTTCTACCGTCGCACCGCTCGCCGGGGCCTCGATGCGCGCGGGCGGATGGCGTTCAAGCTCGGTGAGCACGTGCCCGACATGCTGCGCTACCGCCGCCACGCGCGCGGCGCCGACGTCGTCCATTTCCAGTGGCTCACCGTGCAGCCGCTCGACGTCGCCCTGCTGCCGCGCGGGCGCCCGCTCGTTCTCACCGCGCACGACGTGATCCCGCGCGAGCCGCGGCCGGGCCAGATCGCCGCCACCCGGCGTCTGGTGAACCGCATGGACCGGGTGATCGTGCACTCCGAGCATGGTGCCGAACGCCTGCGCGCCGAGCTCGGCGCTCCCGCCGACCGAATCCGCGTGGTGCCCCACGGCGCGTTCGACTACCTCACGGAGCTGCCGGACGAGGCGCCGCTGCCGCCGGAGCTGCGCGAAGTCGAGGGCCCGGTGGTTCTCTGCTTCGGTCTCTGGCGCCCGTACAAGGGCATCGACGTGCTGCTCGAGGCCTTCCGCGCGGTCGAGGGCGCCGAGCTGTGGGTGGTCGGCATGCCGCGAATGCCGGTCGAGCCGCTCGAGGAGCTGGCGGCGCGGGTGGGCGCAACTGTGCGCTTCGTGCCGCGGTTCGTGACCGAGCCCGAGATCCCGGCCTTCTTCCGTCGCGCCGATGTGGTGGCGCTGCCCTACCGCGAGATCGACCAGTCCGGCGTGCTCTACACGGCGCTGGCCTTCGGGAGCCCGATGGTGCTCTCCGACGTCGGCGGTTTCTCCGAGGTGGCCGGGCACGGGGCCGCGCGGCTGGTGCCGCCGGGGGATCCTGCGGCGCTGGCGGCCGTGCTCAACGAGCTGGTGGGCTCGCCCGGAGAGCGCGAGCGCCTGGCAGCCGCCGCCCGCGCTGCCGCGGCCGGCCCGTACTCCTGGGACGAGGCGGCGCGCCGCACGTTGGCGGTGTACGAGGAGGTGCTCGCGCCTTAGGCGCGATCGGCCCCGGCGGGCGCCGATTCGCCGCTGTTACGGTCGGCGCGCCGTGATCGCCCTGGAAATCTCCTTCTGGCTGAGCGCTGCGCTGCTCCTCTACACGCACGCCGGCTACCCGCTGCTGCTGTGGCTTCTGGCCCGCGGGCGGCGCACCCAGGTGGAGGCCCCGGCATCCGGCGAGCTGCCGCAGGTCTCGCTGATAATTGCCGCCTACGACGAGGCGAGCGTGATCGCCGCGAAGGTGGCCAACATGCGCTCGCTTGACTACCCGCGCGAACGGGTCGAGCTGATCGTGGCGAGCGACGGTTCCTCCGACGGCACGGGCGACGCCGCGCACGAGGCCGGCGCGGACCTCGTGCTCGACCTCCCGCGTGGGGGGAAGATCCGCGCCCAGGACCAGGCCGTCGAGCGCGCGAGCGGCGAACTCGTGGTGTTCAGCGACGCGAACTCTTTCTGGGCGCCCGACGCGCTGCGTGAGCTGGTGGCGCCGTTCGCCGATCCGGCGGTGGGCTACGTGTGCGGGCAGGTGCGCTTCACCAACGACGAGGGCACCAACCAGGAGGGCGCCTACTGGCGCTACGAGATGGCGGTCCGCTCGCTGGAGTCACGCCTCGGCGGCGTGACCGGGGGCAACGGGGCGATCTACGCGACCCGCCGCGAGGCGTACATCGTCGTCGACCCGCGCATGGGCCACGACCTCTCCTTCCCGTTCAACATGGTCAAGCGCGGGTGGCGCGCGGTGTACGCGCCGAGCGCGCGCGCGGAGGAGAAGATGGTGCCCTCGATCGAGGGCGAGTTCGCCCGCAAGCGGCGCATGATGAGCCACGCCTGGCCGATCGTCGTGCAGGGCGGCCTCGCCTCGCCGCGCGGCTACTCCGCCCTCTACGCGCTCCAGATCGCCTCGCACCGGCTGCTGCGCTACGCCTCCCCGTTCATCCACCTGGCCGCGCTTGGAACGAACGTGGCGCTGGTGGCAGGCGGGGCGGGTGCCGTCTACCTCGCCACGCTCGCGGTGCAGGCCGCGTTCCTGCTGGCGGCGGCGCTCGGTCCGGTGGTCCCGCTGCGGCCGTTCAAGCTCGCCTACTACTACGTACTCGTCACGGCGTCGCTCGCCGCGGGGCTCTGGGACTGGCTGCGCACGGGCACCCCGGCGGGCTGGGAGAAGGCAGAGGGAACGCGGTGACGCGTGCGCTGGACGTCCTGGCGAGCGCCCTCGCGCTGCTGCTCCTCTCCCCGCTCATCCTGCTGGCGATGGCGGTCATCCGGATCGAGTCGCCGGGCTCGCCCATCTTCCGCCAGCGCCGTGTGGGCCGCGACGGCGAGCCGTTCGAGATGCTCAAGCTGCGCACGATGGTGAGCGGCGCGGAGAAGATGGGCGCGGGCATGGCCGTGAACGTGGGCGACGCGCGGATCACGCGCTCCGGGCGGTTCATGCGCCGCTTCTCGCTCGACGAGCTGCCCAACCTGGTCAACGTGATCAAGGGCGAGATGGCGATCGTCGGCCCCCGCCCCACGATTCAGGCGCAGGTCGATCAGTACACGCCTGAGCAGTTCCGCCGCCTCGAGGTGAAACCGGGCATCACAGGCTGGGCGCAGGTCAACGGCCGCGCAGCGCTGCCGTGGGACGAGCGCATCGAGCTCGACGTCTGGTACGTCGACAACCGCTCGGCGACGCTCGACCTGAAGATCATCGGCCGCACGATCCGGATGCTGGTCACCGGGCACGGCCTCTACAAGGAAGACACGGGCGGATGGCGAGCGACGGGCGAGTAGGCGTGATCCTCACCGGCGTCGGCAAGCGCTACGACATCGTGAGCGCGTTCGCCGAGCACGCCTTCACCATCGCGGCCGACCCGAGCCCGCTCGCCCCGGCCCGCTACGCGGCCGACCTGCACGTCTACCCGCCGCGCATCGACGACCCGGAGTACGTCCCGTTCCTCCAGGGTCTCGTGGAGGAGCACGGCGTGCGCGCCGTGGTGCCGCTCACGGACCTCGACATCGAGGTGCTCTCGCGCGCGGATCTGCCGGCGTTCGTGCCAACACCGGATGTCTGCGAGGCCACCTACGACAAGTACCACTGCCACGAGTTGCTGCTGCGCCACGGCCTGCCCAGCCCGCCCACGGTGCTGCCCGGCGAGGAGCCCGAGCGCTTCCCGGTGATGGTCAAGCCGCGACAGGGCTCGGGTGCCCGCTCTATCCATCCCGCCGCCGACCGAGGTGAGACGGAGTTCTTCACCGGGTATGTGAAGGAGCCCGTGATGATCCAGCGGCTCATGGATGGGCCGGAGTTCTCGATCGATCTTCTCTGCGACATGGACGGTCGCTGCCTGAACGCGATCCCGCGGACGATGATCGAGTCGCGCGGCGGCGAGTCGATCAAGGGCACGGTGATCGACGACCCGGAGCTGGTGGAGCTCGGCCGCGCCGTCGGCGAGGCGCTGCCCGCGCGCGGGCCGTGCACGGTGCAGGCCTTCCGCGACGCCGAGATCGGGCTAGGCATCACCGACGTGAACACGCGCTTCGGCGGCGCGTTCCCCGCACCGATGTACGCCGCGCGGCCCGGGCACACCTACCCCGAGCTGATCGTGCGGATGGCGAGCGGCGAGACGATCGAGCCCCACGTCGGCGACTTCGCCTCCGGGCACACCTTCACGCGCTACTTCTGGCAGCTCGAGCTTGACGCCGACGGAAAGCCGACGCCGCGCGACATCGTCGCGGACGGCCCGAAGAAGCCGCGGGGCACCTGATGGCGGAGGCCAAGATGGACCTCGTGCGCCGCTGCACCGCGGCGTTCGAGCGCAACTCGAACATCGCGACGGCCTTCGCGGAGATCCGCCCGTTGATGGCCCCCGACGCCGAGTGGATCGAGGACCCGAGCTGGCCCGGGTACGGCACCCTGCGCGGACCCGAAGACGTGTCGCGCTACCTCCAGGCGCAGATGGACGAGGTGTGGGAGTCGGTCAGGGTGGAGTTCGAGGAGGTCACCGACCTCGGCGGCGACCGGGCGCTCACCGTCGTGAATGCCCACGCGCGCTCGCGGGCCGGCATCGACACCGAGCTACGGATTGCCCACATCTGGACCATCCGCGACGGGCTGTTGCAGAAGCTCGAGTGGTTCCTCGACCCGGCGCGGGCGCAGCAGGCGGTGGAGGGAGCCGAGTGACGGCGAGCGAGGCGCACGCAGGCGTTCGTCTCCCGCCGCCCTTCATCTTCCTGGGCTTCCTGCTGGCCGGTATCGCGCTCGAGCTGGCGGTTCCGCTGGGTGGACTCCCGCTTGCTGCCGCGAGTCTCGCCGAGCGCTTCGGCTCGCAGTACGCGGACTACCGGTTTCGCGTCCGGCGCTGGATCTGACTGCAAGAACCGCCGCGCCACCGCGTTGTTCTCGCGTGCACCGCTTCGCCCTGCCGGTCCTGATCCTGGCCCTACTCCCCGCCGCCGCATCTGCGGGCGAATGGGTCGCGGGCGACCTGCACGTCCACACCACCTACTCGCACGACTCCTACGGCGGGCCCGAGGACGACAACACGGGGCCCGAGGAGGCCTACACGCTCGGCCATTCGGTCCAGAGCCAGTTCTCGATCGCGGCCACGCGCGGCCTCGACTTCCTCGCCATCACCGATCACCAGAGCGTGCGCTCACAGACCGACGAGGGCTTCGGCTTCGGCGGCGTGATCGGCGTGCCGGGCTATGAGAACTCGATCAAGGGCCACGCCCAGATGCTGGGCGGGAAGAAGGACTCCTACAACCGTGGCGATCAGAGCCCGGGCGCCATCAACGCCATGGCCGGCGAGCTGCGCGCCGACGGCGGCCTCTTCCAGGCGAACCACCCGGTCGACCCGAAATGGCAGTACGGCTACGACGTGCCGATCGACACCGCCGAGGTGTGGAACGCGCCGTGGGTCTACCAGCCGCCGTTCCCCTCCGCCTCCGACAACGACGGCGCGCTGCGCTTCTGGCACGGCTGGCTCGACCGCGGCCAGCGCGTGGCGGCGGTCGGCGGCAGCGACAGCCACTGGGTCGCGACCACGGCCGCGCAGGGAGCCGGGCAGCCGACGACCTGGGTGTATGTGGAGCAGCGCACGCCCGAGGCGATCCTCGCCGGCCTCGAGGCAGGCCGCACGTTCGTGTCCCACCAGCCGCCGAACCTCGGCGGACCGAGCGCGTTTCTCGAGGCCGACACCGACGGCGACGGGACGTTCGAGTCCCTGGTCGGAGACCGGGTGCCGCGCGACTCGAAGCTGCGCGTGCGCGTGGAGGGCGCCCCCGGCGCGATGCTCCAGCTCGTGACCGACGGCGGTGAGCCCGCGGGCGACGCGGTGGCAATCGACTCGCCCAGCTTCACGCACACCTTCGATGCCCCCGCCGGGGCCACCTGGCTGCACGCACAGGTGTACGGCGAGGACCTCCGCGAGCAGCGCAGCGAGGCGCCGTGCGAGACCTTCTTCAGCCCCGACAACCCGCTCGGCGGCACCACCTACTGCGGCAACCGCGTGCTGATGCTCGCGCTCACCTCGGCGCTGTTCCTACGCGATCCGGATCCGGACGCGCCGCCGGAGGAGGAGGCGCCGAAGCCGCCGGTCGCGGATCCCGCTCCGCCCGCCTCGGATCCGGCCGCGCCCGCAGCCGTCCAGGAGCAGCCGGCGACCACGCCGCGGGCGAACGCTCCGGCCAAGCCGAAGGCGAAAAAGAAGGCCAAGGCCAAAAAGAAGAAGAAGGCGAAGCGGAAGAAGAAGCGGCGCGTGAAGCGCCGCCCCCGCTAGGCGCCGGGAGCGCGGCGAAGCCCGAAGCGGCCGTCCGCCACGACCCCGGGGGTCTAGCGCTCGGCCCCGCCGCTCGGCGGGCCGGTGACCCTGATGTAGAACGAGGGCGAGGAGGCCGCGGCATTCGAGGCGTCCCCGCCGAACACTGCTTGGAACTGGTACAGGCCGGCGGTGCGAAGCCTGAATGCCTTGCGAAAGCGCCCGCGGCGAGCGCCCACGGCGACGCGCTGTACGACCTTCGCGCGCCGGCCCGAGCCCTTTCGCACGACGATCGTCACACGCCCCTTGGCGGGCTTGACGGTTCCGGACACCACCGGGGTCTGCTTCGTTGATGCGCGCGCCACCGAGCGCGCCGCAGCGATCACGGGCCGCACCTTCAGCACGCGCCGCTTCGAGGTGCTGGCGCGCAGGCCGCCGTCACCCGGGAAGCGCGCGCGGACGAAGGTCTTGGCCACGGGCTTCACGTTGCCGGCAAAGGACCCGTCGGTGCCCGTTGTCGTGGTCACGATCGTCTTCCAGGTCCCGTTGCGGCGCGTCTGCTGTACCTGCACCGGCTGGTTCTGAACCGGCGTGCCGTTCACGAGCCGTAGCTTGCCCGCCACCCGCGCGGTCGCGGGGAAGACGGTGGTGGAGGGGCTCACGCTCGAGGTGTCGAGCCGGGTGCGCCCGCGCACGGGCCCCAGCGGAGCGCCGGGGCCGAGCGGGCCGACGGAGCCGACCTTCGCGCGCAGCGCCGGCAGCTGGGCGTAGAGCGCTTCCCCCGGGCAGGAGGTCGAGTTCACGTCGCGGTGGCCGGAGATCCGTTCGATCGTCTTCGTTCCCACGTTCACCGGCCCGGCGGTGCCGGCACCGTGGAGGGGCAGCTTCCACTTGATCAGGTTCGCGATCGAGTTCAGGCCGGCCTCGGTCTGCGGCAGCGAGGTGTGCGTGCCCATGTTCGAGATGCCCGTGGTCTCGCTGTTGTAGCCGGCGGCCTGCGCGCCGACGATCGCCTGGTCGACACCGCCGGCGCGGCCCTCGAAGATCGTGCCGTACTTGTCGACGAGGAAGTTGTAGCCCACGTCCGACCAGCCGTTGGAGTTGCGGTGGTAGCGGCAGATTCCCAGCACGATCGAGGGCGACTCGGCCGGGGTGTAGTCGTTCGCCGTGACCGTGTGGTGCACGAGCGCCGCCTTCACCTCACCGGTGCCCGGCTTGGACTTGGGCGGGCACCCCTCCGCGCCCCAGCCCGAGCGCGGGACGATGGCGGGAGCGCCGGCCTGGCTGGCAGCGGCCGATGGCGAGCCGCGTCCCGGTGTCACGTCCACGAAGTGGAAGCGCACCTTGCGCAGGCGCCGGGTCGAGCGGTACTGGACGGCCGTAGCCGCACCCGTCCAGACCGGCGCCGAGTGGCCGGGGCCCGTGTCCTCGGCGGCCCCGGGATCGGGTGCGTCGTCGAGCTCGCCGCTGGCGTCGGCCCAGCGCGTCCAGCCGCCCGATGCCTTGCGGGCGCGGATCGCGATGCCGGGCTGGCCGGCGCCGCTCCACTTGAGCCCCACGAGGGAAAAGCGCCCGGGGGCCTTGACCACAGGCGAGGTGTAGGCGCCGGAGGAGGAGGCGATGCCGCCCTCGATCGGTGCGGGCATCTCGAAATCGGTGGCGCGGGGCCCGGCGGCGGCCGCGGACGGCGCCAGCGCGAGCACCGCCGCCAGGGTGAATAGCGATCGCCTCACAACAGAACGGAACACGGTGCCAAGCACACCGTTGCGGGTTCGCACGAAATCGTGCATTCCCTTCGTTTGCAGAGAAGTTTGCGCTGGCGGTCGCCAGCGGCTACGGGACGAACTCGGGACCCTTGTCCCGGTATTCGCTCTTGAACGCCCGGATGGCGTCGTAGGTCTTGTCGTTCGGTGTGGGGCAGAGCATCTGGTGGTCCCACGCGGTGATGGCCACCTGCGGCTGCATCTTCGTCCCATTCGGGTAGATCAGCATGTGGTAGGGATCCTCGTCGAACACGCTCTTGAGCTTGCCCACGACGTCCGGGTCGGTGCCGTCCTTGAACTGGATGTGGATCCGGCCATGCTCGAGCGAGTGGACGGAGCGCTCGGTCTCGGGGGGCGAGGTGTAGTCGCCCTCCTCGGAGGGGTTGATGTTGTGGTTGCCCGAGGTGGGTGGGTTCGCCTTGTATTCCACCGCCTCCTCGACGTGCGTCGAGCCCTCGTTGGCGGGGTCCACGAGCTTGCAGTTCGCCTCGGCAGCGGCGGCCTTCAGGTCGTTCGCGTTGGGGCCGGCCTTCGGCGCGTCCGGGCCGTCGGGGTAGGAGATCTCGACGTTCGTGCCCTCCGCGGTGCCCTCGGGGCTGTCACCGTCGCCTCCGCCCGCCACGACGACCACCAGCACCACGACGATCGCCACCACGAGCGCGCCGGCGGCGCCGATGCCGACCATGCGCTTGCGCTTGTCGGCGGCCTCGGCGGCCTGCTGCTTCTCGAGGCGCTCCCGACGCGCTGCTTCTTTCTGTTCCTTGCGGCTAGCCATTCGAGCGGCCTTAGCTTAGGACGCCCTGCGCCGCTTGCGCCCCGATGCGCTCTTGGGGCGCCAGCACTCGTCGAGGAAACGGGCGATCTCCGTGGTCAGGCGATCGGGCGTGAGCCGCAGCTCGACGATCGACTCGGCCTCCACGAGGCGCGCGTTCTTCAATTCGCGCACGAGCATGTCGGAGTCCGAGAACGGGTGGACCGGATCCCGCGGATGGCCGAACACGAGCGCCTTGGTCTCGATCAGCCTCCGCTCGGCACGCGGCGGTGCCACGCGCCCGAAGAACAGCCCCTGGAGCACCGCCGATGCCGGCCCGGGGTCCTGCGAGACCGCGTCGAGCGCGAGGTCGGTGAAGTAGAAGCCTCCGCGGGGTACCCGGCGTGCGCCGAACGCAAGGGCGCGGGCGAGCGGCGCGCCGAAGGTGGTGGCCACGAGCAGCGGCGCGAACGCGATCGCGCAGCCGAGCAGCGCGTTGTCGAGCACGGGCATCTCGATGAACATGCCCCGGAGGCGATCCGGCTGCTTGGAGGCCACCTCGAGCGAGATGTTCGCGCCGAGGGAGGTGCCGCCGATCACGGCGTCGTCGAGCCCGAGGTGGTCCATCAGGGCGAGCGTCTGGTCGCCGAAGAGCGGCATGGAGTAGCGCCACATGTCGCGTGGCGCATCAGACGCGCCGTGCCCGAGCATGTCTGGGCAGATCACGCGATTGCCGCGCTCAGCGAGCGCCTCGGCCAGCGGCTGGTGCATCTTGCGCGAGAGCAGGAGCCCGTGGATGAGCACGAGGGTGCGCGAGCCGGAGCCGTACTCGTCATAGACGAGCCGCTGGCCTTCGAACTCCCACTCGTGTGTGACGGGAGCGCTCACCGGCGGCTCAGGATAACCCTCCAACCTCCGGGGGGCTGCGGCGTTTCAAAGGAGTGATCGGCTCTCTTCGCAACTTCCAATTCCCCCGGGGTCTGTCCACAATGTCCCCATGGAGGCGTTCACGGCACCCCGACGCGCTGCGCTGGCGCTTCCGCGCTCGGCCCGGCTGCTCTCCGCCCTCCCCGATGAGACGCTCGTGGCCCAGGCCCGCCGCGGCAACGAAAGCGCCTTCGAAGCCATCTACGACCGCCACCACGGCGGCATCCTCTCGTTCTGTCGCCACATGCTCGGCTCCCCTGACGACGGCGAGGACGCGCTTCAGCAGACATTCATCTCGGCCTATGGCGACATGGCCAAGGACGACCGCGAGCTCAAGCTCAAGCCGTGGCTCTACGCGATCGCGCGCAACAAATGCCTGTCCATCCTGCGCGCCCGTCGCACAGAGCCCTCCGATGCGATCGAGGTCGCGACGGCCGGCCTCGCCGACGACGTGCAGAGCAGGGCGGATCTCAGGGAGGTCCTCCAGGATCTCGAGAAGCTTCCCGACGAGCAGCGCGAGGCGCTCGTGCTCTCCGAGCTCGGCGATCTCTCCCACACCGAGGTGGGGGATGTCATCGGGTGCGAGGCGAGCAAGGTGAAGTCGCTCGTGTTCCAGGCCCGCTCATCGCTGATGGATAGCCGCAAGGCCCGCGAGACGCCGTGCGCCGAGATCCGCGAGCAGCTCTCGACCCTGCGCGGCGGCGCGCTGCGGCGCGGCCACCTGCGCCGGCACGTGAAGGCGTGCCCGGGCTGCAGCGAGTTCCAGGACGAGGTGAGCCGCCAGCGCGCCGCGATGGCGATGGTGCTGCCGGTGGTGCCGACCCTCGGTCTCAAGGAGAGCGTGGTAGCGGCGGTCGGTATCGGCAAGGGCGCTGCCGCCGCGGGTGGTGCCGCGACGGCCGGACTCAGCGCCGCCGGCGCGAGCGCGACCGTCGCGAAGGGCGGGATGGTTGCCGGGTTGGCCGCCAAGACCGGCGCGACCAAGCTCGCGGTCGTCGCACTCGCGGGTGCCGCGACGGTGGGCGGCGTCGCGGTCACCGAGCACGAGCTGAGCAAGCCCGACACCGACAGAACCGCGCAGCGCGAGGCGGCGCTTCAGGAGAAGGGCGCGAAGGCACCGGCCACACCGCCGCCGACGCCGGTGGGCGCAGCGGAGGAAACCATCGCCGAGCGCCGAGCCGAGAAGCGCGCCGAGGCGAGGGCCAAGGCGAAGAAGCGGGCGGCCAAGCGCCGCGCCGCACTGCGCCGCGCAGGGATCGTGCCGGGACTCACCAAGCGCCAGAAGGAGCGCCGCGTGGCTCTCAGGAGGGCCGCAGTCGGCCCCGCCATAGAACGCGTTCGCAAGGGAGCGAAGGTCGAGCCCAAGGCCAAGTCCACTCCCGAGGTGAAGAAGAGCCCGCGGATACAGCGGCAGGTCGAGAAGCAGGTTCAGCAGGAACGGGCCCAGGGCGATCGCCGGCCGGCTCCCAAGCCGAAGCGCCAGGCGCTCGAGCTCGATAGAACCACGCCCTAGCCGGTCACCCGCCTCTTCGCCCGAACCCCGGCCGCGCGCGCCGGTTCGCCGGCCCTTGTCAAGACCGGGGGCTGCGCGGCTAGAATCGTTGTACGAGCAATCACATGATCGCGAACGTCAGTCACTCAATCGCCGGATCACTCACCGCGGGTGAGCTCGCCGCCTGGCGCGGCATGCTCCGCACCTACGCCGCGGTGATGCGCGACCTCGACTCCGAGCTTCAGGAGGCCCACGGCCTCGCGCTCTCCTCCTACGAGGTCCTGCTCGCCCTGAACGAGGCGCCCGACGGCTGCGTGCGGATGTCCGATCTCGCCGAGCAGGTCCTGCTCTCGCGCAGCGGCCTCACCCGCCTCGCCGACCGGCTCGAGCGCGACGGCCTGATCGAGCGCCGCCCCTGCCCGAGCGATGCGCGCGGCTCGCTGGCGACCCTCACGGAGGAGGGCCGCAGCCGCTTCGCCGATGCGCGGAGCACTCACCTCGCCGGCGTGCGCAGCCGCTTCCTCGAGCACTTCGACGAGCACGAGCTCGCCACGCTCGGCACCTACTGGGAGCGCCTGCTCCCCGGTGCCGTGACCGACGATGGCAGCGCCTGCGGCTAGTTGTCCTGCCTCAAGACGTCCCGAACGCGGCTGATGGGTGGACGGTTGCCGATCGCTGAGTGGCGCCGCTGCTCGTTGTAGTGCTCAAGCCAGTGTGGCAAGGCGCGAGCGCGGTGTGCAGATGAGCG
>JACCYP010000088.1 GCA_013696425.1 Thermoleophilaceae bacterium | reverse complement strand
CGATCTCGTCCTCGCCGTGGGCGAGCGAAGGGAACCAGGCCTCGAACTGCGACGGCGGGAGGTAGATGCCGCGCTCCTGCATCCCCCGCCAGAACGAGGCGAACGCCTCCTGGTCGCAGCGCTTCGCGCCCTCGTAGTCGCGCGGCGGGGCGTCCGCGAAGAACACCGTGAGCAGGCCGGGCGCGGAGACGACCGTGAGCCCGAGGCCGCGCAGGCCGTCGGCCAGTGCCTCGGTGGTGGTCGCGAGGCGCTCGTAGGCAACGGCGTCGAGCAGGCGCAGCGTGGCGAGGCCGGCCGCGGTTGCAAGCGGATTCCCGGAGAGCGTGCCGGCCTGGTAGACGTCGCCGGCGGGCGCGATCCGCTCCATCAGCTGGCGCGGGCCCGCGTAGGCGGCGGCCGGCAGCCCGCCGCCGATCACCTTGCCGAGGATCGTTAGATCCCGCTCGACGCCCTCGCGCTCCTGCGCGCCTCCGGGGCCCACGCGGAAGCCCGAGATCACCTCGTCGAACACGAGCAGCGCGCCCGTGGCGGTGGCGCGCTCGCGCAGAAGGGCGAGGAACCCCTCGTCCGGCGGGACGAGACCCATGTTCGCCGGGTAGGGCTCGGCGAGGATCGCGGCGAATGGGCGCTCTGCCAGCGCGCGTTCGAGCGCCTCGCGGTCGTTCCAGGGCACGACCGTGGTGTCCGCCGCCTGCGCGTCGGTCACACCCGGGCTGGCCGGAATGCCCTGGGTGGCGAGCCCGGAGCCGGCCTCGGCCAGCAGGCCGTCCACGTGGCCGTGGTAGGCGCCGGCGAACTTCAGCAGCGCATCGCGGCCGGTCGCGGCGCGCGCCAGGCGGATGGCGCTCATCGACGCCTCGGTGCCAGAGGAGGTCATCCGCACCATCTCGGCGCTCGGCACCCGCTCGGCGATCGCCTCCGCGAGCTCGACCTCGGCCTCGGTGGGCGCGCCGAAGCTCGTGCCCCGCTCGGCGGCGTCGCGCACGGCGTCGACCACCTCGACGTGCGCGTGCCCGGCGATCAGCGGGCCCCACGACATCATCCAGTCGACGTACTCGGTGCCCTCGGTGTCGGTGATCCGCGCGCCCGCGGCCGAGCGCATGAAGATGGGATCGCGGCCGACGGCGCGAAGCGCGCGCACGGGCGAGTTCACCCCGCCGGGGATGACGCGCAGCGCCCGGTCCACGGTGCTCATCTCAGGAGTGGGCGGCTTCCCAGTTCCTGTAGTCGTCGGTGAAGTACAGGAGCCGGATCTTCTTGAACTCGGTGGAGGAGTAGAGCGTCGAACGGTCCTCGATTCCGGTGTCGTCGGCGATCGTGTCGAGGATCGCATCGCACTCCTCCTTGGAACGCCCGTGGGCCATCGTGAAGACCGAGTAGTGCCAGTCCGCGTAGGTCGGGCGCTGGTAACAGTGGGAGATGCCGCGGAAGGACGCCATGCGCGGGCCGAGCTCGAGGATCCTGTCCTCGGGCACGTTCCACACACCCATGCCGTTCGCGGAGAAGCCGGCGCGGCGGTGGAACAGGATCGCGGCCACGCGCCGCAGCGCCCCGCGCTCCTGCATGTCGGCGAGGTGGTCGAGCAGCGTCTGCTCGGATATGCCGAGGGCCTTGGCGGCGGGGGCGAAGGGCTGTGAACGCACGGGCATGTCGCCCTGGAGCTCCTTGATCACGGCGACGTCGAGCTCGGACAGCGGGATCGCCTCGGGCTCGTTGTAATCCCACTCCGCGGCGGCCTTGGTGAGAGCGTCGGTGTCCCCCTCCATCTCGAGGTCCATCCGGATCTTGAAGAGGCGCAGCGTGGGCAGCTGGCGGATCGACTCCGCCCCCGCCTCGGCGGCCAGTGCCTCGAGGGTGCCGTCCATGCCGAGCTTCGAATCCGGCTCGACGGCGAGCGTGAACCAGATGTTGAAGTCGTGGTTGCGCAGGTAGTTGTGGGAGACGCCCGGGTGGGCGTTGATCACCTTCGCGGCGCGCCACGGGTGCTCGGCATCGACCTTGGCCGCGACGAGCATCGACTTGTAGCCGAGCACGCGCGTGTCGAAGATCGGCGTGACCTGGCGCACGATGCGCTCGTCGAGCAGCCGCTGCACGCGGCGCATGACCTCGTCCTCCTCCATCTCCGCCTTCTCCGCCACGCGCAGGTACGGGCGCGGCTCGAGCGGGAAGGAGCCCTGCATGAGGTTCAGCAGCTTCTTGTCGTGCTCGTCGAGCGCCACGGCGGCGCCGTCCTTGCGCGAGCGGACCTTCGGCGTGGCCGCGCTCATTCGGCCAGCCACCTCGCTGCGTTCTTTGCGTCGTAGGTGATCACGATGTCTGCTCCTGCCCGGCGGATGGAGATCAGCGCCTCCATCACGGCGGCGCGCTCATCAAGGTATCCGGCTGCCGCCGCCGCCTTGATCATCGAGTACTCGCCGCTCACGTTGTACGCGGCCACGGGCACGCCCGTCGCCTCCTTCACCCGCCGCACCACGTCGAGGTAGGGAAGCGCGGGCTTCACCATCACGACATCGGCGCCCTCCTCCACGTCGAGCAGCGCCTCGCGGACCGCCTCGTCGGAGTTGGCCGGATCCATCTGGTAGGTGCGCCGGTCCCCGAACGCGGGCGCCGACCCGGCGGCCTCGCGGAACGGTCCGTAGAAGGCCGAGGCGAACTTGGCGGAGTAGGCGACGATCGGCGTCTCGCGGTGGCCCTCGGCGTCGAGCTGGCCCCGAAGGGCGCCCACGCGGCCGTCCATCATGTCGCTCGGCGCGACGGCGTCGGCGCCCGCCGCGGCATGGGAGATCGCGGTCTTCGCGAGCAGCTCGAGCGACACGTCGTTGTCGACCGTGCCGTCCTCGCGCACGACCCCGCAGTGGCCGTGGGTCGTGTACGCGCACAGGCAGACGTCGGTCATCACCACGAGCTCGGGATGGGCCTCCTTGATCGCCCGCACGGCGAGCTGCACCACGCCCTCGTCGTCGTATGCGCCGCTCGCCTGAGCGTCCTTCTCGGCCGGCACGCCGAAGAGCAGCACCGCGGGGATGCCGAGCGCGGCGGCCTCGCCGGCCTCCTCGACCGCATGGGAGATGGACAGGCGCTCGACTCCGGGCATCGACTCGACCGGCGTGCGCTCGTCGGTGCCGAGCTGGACGAACATCGGCAGTACGAGGTGGCGCGGGGAGAGCTCGGTCTCGCGGACCATGTCGCGCAGCAGCCCGGTCTGGCGCAGGCGCCGCAGGCGCGTGGCGGGGAAGGCCATAATCCGGGATTGTCGCAGGCATTGTGAGAAGCTCCGCGGCATGCCCGCCAGCCTCGATCACGTGGGAATGGAGGTCAGCGACTTCGAGCGCAGCAGGTCCTTCTACGAGGCGGTGCTGGCGCCGCTCGAGCTGCGCGTGTTGATGGAGCCCGTGCCGGGCGTGATGGGGTTCGGCTCGGACTTCCCGTTCTTCTGGATCTCGGAGCGCGGTCGCGACGCGGTGAAGGGCGCCCACGTGGCGTTCCGCGTGCGCAGCCGGGAGGCGGTCGACGCCTTTCACGCGGCGGCGCTCGCCGCCGGCGGCACCGACAACGGTGAGCCCGGCCTGCGTGAGATCTACCACCCCGGCTACTACGGCGCCTTCGTGCTCGACCCCGACGGCAACAACATCGAGGCCGTCAACCACACGTTCTGAGCTCCCAGGCCCAGAGAGGAGACACGTTCCGCGCCCTGCACGAGGGCGAGCCGTTCGTGATCCCCAATCCGTGGGACGCGGGCTCGGCGAAGGTGCTCGCTGCGCTCGGCTTCAAGGCGCTTGCAACCACGAGCTCCGGCTTCGCCTTCACGCTCGGGCGGCTCGACGGCGCGGTGTCCCTCGACGAGGTGGTCGAGCACACCCGGGTGCTCGCCGAGGCCACCGATCTGCCGCTGTCGGTCGATCTCGAGAACGGCTACGGCCCTGAGCCGCAGGACGCCGCAACCGCCGTCGTGCGCGCCGCCGGGGCCGGGGCGGTCGGCGGGTCGATCGAGGACTGGGGGGCGGAAGCGGGCATCTACGAGCTCGAGCGGGCGGCCGAGCGGGTGGCGGCGGCGGTCGAGGCGGCAAGGGCGCTCGAGTTTCCCTTCACGCTCACCGCACGGGCGGATAACTACTTCCGCGGGAATCCCGACCTCGATGACACGATCGCCCGGCTGCAGGCCTACGAGCGCGCCGGGGCGGACGTGCTCTACGCGCCCAGACTGCGGAGCACCGAGGAGATCGCGGCGGTCAGGGCGGGCACGTCCAAGCCGCTGAGCGTCCTGGCCCGCCCGGATCTCTCGATGAGCGAGATGGTGGCCGCCGGGGCCCAGCGGGTGAGCGTCGGCGGCAACCTCGCCTTTGTCGCGGTGGGAGCGATGGCCGCCGCCGCCGAGGAGCTCCGCGACACCGGCGAGTTCGCGTCCCTGCGCTCGCAGGTACGGCTCGAGGAGTGGCTCGGCGATGGGGCCTGACCTCGCGCGCCAGTTCGTCGCCGCCTTCAACTCGCGCGATGCCGACGCCGCGGCCGCCATGACGGCGCCCGACGCCGTGCTGGTGCCATTGCGGGCGTCCGTCGACGCCACCACCTACCGCGGGCCCAACGGCATGCGCGAGTTCTTCGCGGCCTCCGACGTCCAGTGGGAGGGGCTGCACATGGAGGTCGACAGCGAGGAGCGCGAGGGCGACCAGGTGCTCCTGATCGGCCGGCTCACCGCACGCAGCCGCGACGTGCTCGCACCCGCGGACAACGCGCTCGGCCTGCTGCTCGACTTCGCGGACGGCATGCTCGTGGGCGCGCGCAGCTTCCCCGACCCCCAGGAGGCCGAGGAGGCGTTCAGACGAAACGCCTGAGGGCGAGGCGGGCCGCGAGGCTGAACGCGGCCACGAGCGCGGCCAGGTGCAGCAGCGGGGTGGTGAGCGAGCCCGCGTCGTTGATGGCGGCGTCGAGTGCCGCGAGCGTGGGCTTGAAGGGGAACAGCGCCGAGACCACTCGGATCACGTCGTAGAGCGCGGGCGAGACCGCGCCGCTCGGCACGATCGCCAGGAAGGCGATCGGCAGTGAGATCATGAAAGCGAGCAGCGAGGCGGCGCGCACCTCGCGCGTGAGCGCACCTATCGCCACGCCCATCGCGCCGAAGGCAAGCGCTCCGGCGGCCAGCGCGATCACCCAGAAGCCGGCGCGGCCGAAGTCGAGCCCCACGAACAGCGCGAGCCCGCACATCATGAGCAGGGTCACCACCAGCGAGCAGAACGCCGCGAGCCCGATCTTCTCCACCAGCAGACCCGTCTTCGACACGAGGCCCCGAACGAGCCGGAGGAAGGCGTTCTCCTCGCGCTCGGCGGCGAGCGTGCCCGCCGCGAGCAGGAGCGTGACGAACATGAGCGACACGGTCACCGCGATGGCGACCGCGAAGGCGTCGAGCGGTGTGCGTCCGCCTTCGACCTCGGTGAGCTTCGGCTGGATCGGTTCGCCCACCGCGGCGAGCACCTTCTCCGGCGGGAAGAGGTCGAGGCCGAAGTCGGCGAGCCCGGCGAACTGGATCACGCGCTCGATCTCGGGTCGCGCGGGAGAGTCCTCCGGCAGCTCGTCGCGCGCCTGCTCGAGCACCTCGCGCGATTTCTGGAGGCCGAGAATGTCCACGTCGCCGCGGATCGGGAAGTTGATCGTGCCGCCCTGGAGCACCGTGTTCAGATCGCGGATCGCGAGCTCGGTGAAGCGCTTGGTGAGCGCGGCGTTGGCGTCCTGGACCTGCGACTTGATCGTGTTGCGAACCAAGTCGCGCTTGAGGGGATCCTCGGCGTTGTAGATCACCTCGACCTGCGCCGAGCCGAGCCCGGAATCGAGCTTGTCGGTGATGTCCGCCGGGATGATCAGCGCGCCGAGCACCTCGCCGTCCTCCACCTTCTTGAGCGCCTCCTCGCGCGAGCTCACCCGCACCGGGTCGATCGACTCGAAGATCTGGTCGGCGTACTTGGAGACGTCGACCTCCTCGCCGCCGAGGTTGATGATGTTTTCGCTCGCGGGCACCTCGTTGACGAACGCGACCTTCGGCTTGTCCGGCCCGGCGGAGAGGGCGAAGCCGATCAGCACGGAGATCACGATCGGGTAGATCACGAGCAGTGCCACGAGCAGGGGCGAGCGCCTGAGGATCGTCAGATCCTTGAGGAAGAGCCAGCGCATCTAGTGGCCCTGGTCGTGGAGGAAGCGCACGAAGGCCTCCTCGAAGTCGAGGTCGCTGGTGCCCACGGTCTGCTCGAGCTCGGCCGGCGAGCCCGAGAAGAGCCGCTCGCCGTCGGCGAGCACCGCCAGCTGGCTGGCGTAGCGCTCGGCCTCGGCCACGTTGTGGGTCGAGTAGATCACCGCGGTGCCGCCCTTCGAAAGCGCGAGGATGAACTCCCACAGCCGCTCGCGCTGCCGTGGATCGAGTGCCGTCGAGGGCTCGTCGAGCAGCAGCACCGGCGGGTCGGGCAGCAGGCCGATGGCGATGTTCACGCGCTGGCGGTTGCCGCCGGAGAGCTCCGCGACTGGGGAGTGGCGGCGGTCGCCGAGCTGGGTCTGCTCGAGCATCCCGTCGACCGCGGCGCCCACGTCGGGGCACTTCTCGAGGCGGGCGAACAGGCGCAGATTCTCCTCGACGGTGAGCTTGCCGTAGAGCGCAGCCTGCTGGGGCACCCAGCCGACCTCGCCGGGCGACCGGCTCACCTCCCCCTCGTCCGGGCGCTGGCTGCCGGCGAGGATCGAGAGCAGCGTGGTCTTGCCGGCGCCGTTGGGGCCGATAACGCCCACGAGCTCACCGGGGGCGACGGACAGGGAAACGCCGCGCAGGGCCTCGCGGTCCCCGAAGCGCTTCACGAGGCCTTCGGCTTCGAGCACCGGCTCCATCGGGCTGAATCTAGTCGCACGCGCGCCTGTACTCCCGCGCCGGGTGACAGAATCACGCCCCGTGAGGCTCCTCTTCGTGGGCGACGTGGTCGGTGGCGTTGGCCGGCGCGCGCTCGAGACAGCGCTGCCCGGGCTCCGCGACGAGCACCAGCCGGACTTCGTGGTGGTGAACGGCGAGAACGCCGCGGGCGGCCTCGGGATCACAGAGAAGATCGCCCTCGGCTTTCTCGATGGCCTCGGCGTGGACGCCATCACCCTCGGCAACCACGCCTACCGCCAGGCGTCGGTGTTCCCTTTTCTCGACGCCGACCCGCGCATCGTGCGCCCGTCCAACTACTTCCGCGGCGACCCCGGCCGCGGGCACACGGTGGTGGCGGACGACGGCCGCCGCCTGGGCGTCGTGAAC
>JACCYP010000080.1 GCA_013696425.1 Thermoleophilaceae bacterium | reverse complement strand
GGCCGCCGAGCCGCCGCTCGAGCCGCCGGTGGAGTGCTCGAGCGACCACGGGTTACGGGTTGCCCCGTAGGCCACGGGCTCGGTGGTCGGCAGGATGCCGAGCTCGGGCGTATTGGTCTTCCCGCAGATCACGAAGCCGGCGGCGCGGAAGCGCTTGGCGAGCTCCTGGTCGGTCTCCTCGATCCAGTTCGCCTCCTTGAGGAAGCGCATGCCCTCGTGCATCGGGTCGCCGGCCGTGTGGCAGAGCAGGTCCTTCAGCAGCAGCGGCACGCCCCGGAAGGGCCCGTCGGGCAGATCGCCGGCGGCCTCCGCCCGCGCCTGCTCGAACATCGGGCGGATGACCGCGTTCAGCTCGGGATTGAGGCGCTCGATCCGTTCGATCGCCTCCTCCACTAGCTCGGTGGGCGATGCCTCACCGGAGCGAACGAGCTCAGCCTGGCCAACCGCATCGAGGAGGGCCATCAGTCGCTCCCTCCCTCGAGTGCCTCGGCGCCAGTACGTGAACGCCGCCGGCCGCGCCCGCCGCGCCGCCCGCGCCTGCGCTTGGGCTTGTCCTCGTCGTCGCCACCGGGGTCGCCCCCGTCGCCGCGGTCACCGCGGTCGTCTCCGGCGGTGCCGTCCTCGCCCTCGGCCAGGGGCGATCCGTCGGCGCCGCCGACGATCGTGGCCGAGGCCGACGCGCGGCCGGCCTTGTCGATGCGCACCAGGCGCTTCTCGCCGAGGATCCGCCCGGCGCCAACGACGGAGATCACGTAGCCGTCGATCTTCGCCACCGCGTCGTCCTCGTTGTACATGTGCGGCTCCTCGATCTTCACGAGCAGCTCCTCGCCCTCGCGGAAGGGCAGCGCCTTCTCCTCGATCTCATCCGCGGTGCCCTCCTCGAGCAGTCGGAAGTGGTCGATCGGCAGCGCCTCGGAACCCTCGAAGTGGAAGTGCTTGCCGACCTCCTTCTCGAGCTCGAGCAGCGGCCGGCCGGGACCGGCGAGCAACAGCGAGGACACGCGCGGGTGCACCTGCACGAGGTAGGCCTCGGGCTCGGGGTTCTCCGCGACGAGGTCGCGCAGCTTGCGGTCGCACTCGAGCGCCACCGTCTCCTCGGAGAGGATCACGCCCTCGCCGTCGCAGGTCGGGCAGGTCTTCGTGATGATCTCGCGCACCCCGTCGGTCACGTTCTGGCGCGTCATCTCGACCAGCCCGAGCGGCGAGATCTCCATCACGTATGTCTTGGTGCGGTCCTCGTCGAGCGACTTGCGGAGCACCTTCAGCACCGCGTCGCGGTTGCGTGCGCGGGACATGTCGATGAAGTCGATGACGATGATCCCGCCGATGTCGCGCAGCCTCAGCTGGCGCACGACCTCGTCCGCGGCCTCGAGGTTGGTCTTGGTGATCGTGTCCTCGAGGCGCGCGGCCTTGCCGCGCCCCGTGTATGAGCCCGAGTTGATGTCGATCACCGTGAGTGCCTCGGTGTAGTCGATCATCAGGTACCCGCCGCTCGGCAGGTCCACCCGCCGGTGCAGCGTCGACTGGATCGCGTCCTCGACTCCGAAGCGCTCGAACAGCGGCTTGTCGCCCTCGTAGCGCTCCACGCGCTCCACGAGCTCCGGCGCGGTGCGCTGGGAGAACGCCTCGAGGCGCTGGAACTGCTTCGGGTCGTCAACGATCGCATTCTCGAAGTGCTCGGAGAAGATGTCGCGCACGACGCGTACCGAGAGGTCCGCCTCCTGGAAGACCATCGCCGGTGCGACGGCGGCCTTCACGCGCTGCTGGAGCACCTCGTGCAGCTTGTGCAGGTACTTGATCTCGCGCTCGAAGTCCTCGCGCTTGGCGCCCGAGGCCGCGGTGCGCACGATGGCCCCGCCGTCCTTCAGGTCGAGCTTCGCCGCTTGGCGCTTCAGGCGGTCGCGCTCCTTGTCGTCGAGCCGGCGCGAGACGCCGACCCCCTCGCCTTCGGGCGTGTACACGAGGTAGCGCCCCGCGATCGAGATCTGCATCGAGAGCCGTGCGCCCTTGGTCTTCAACGGGTCCTTCACGACCTGAACCAGGATCTCCTGGCCGGGCTTCAGCAGCTCGGTGATGCCCTGGCCCTTGCCGCCGCGTCCGCGGCGCTGGACCTGGACTCCCGGCATGACGATGTCATCGACGTGCAGAAAGCCGTTCTTGTCGAGCCCGATGTCGACGAATGCCGCCTCGAGCCCGGGCAGGACGTTGTCGACCTTGCCCTTGTAGATGTTTCCGACGATCGAGCGCGATCCACGCCGCTCGATGTAGATCTCCGCTACTCGGAAATCGGCCTTCTTGGTCTGTCGGCCGCCGCTCTTACCGGAGGATGACTGCTCCTCCGACTCGAGTATTGCGACACGGGTTTCGCCGCGGTCGACCGCGACGAGAACTTGCTTTTTCAAGAGAATTCCTCATCTCAAATGGGTTCGCGGCGCTTGATTGAGTCCCGTCCCTGTATGTAGATGGACTGAAGGACCCCCAGCGCCATAAATGTGACGATCACCGATGAGCCGCCATACGACATGAGCGGCAGAGTCACTCCGGTGATGGGCATGATCCCGAGCGTCATGCCGGCGTTTACGAAGACCTGGAAAAGCAGCATCGCGACGATGCCGCCGGCTATCAAAGTGCCGTAGAAGTTCTTCGCCATGGTCATGATCCGCAGCCCTCTCCATATGAGGAGTGCGAACAGCGACAGGACGAGCGCTGAGCCCATGAAGCCATACGACTCCCCGACCACGGCGAACACGAAGTCCGTGTGGTGCTCGGGAAGGAAGTCGAGCTTCGTCTGCGTGGCCCCGTCGGGCCCGCGTCCTGTCTTCTGGCCTGAGCCGATCGCGGTGATCGACTGGTTCACCTGGTAGCCCTGCTCCTGCGGGTCGGAGGACGGATTCAGGAACGCCGTGAGGCGGTCCACCTGGTAGGGCTTGAGAACCGTCACCCCGGCCGCGGGGGCGGCCACGAGGGCAATCACTGTGGTCACGACGAGCAGCGTCCCGAGGGCCGCGAAATGCGTCCATTTCGCGCCCGCGACGAACAGCAGCGCGAGCGCGATCACGCCGTAGACCATGCCCGTGCCGAGGTCCGGCTGTGCGACCACCATGATCGCCGGCACGAGCGCTAGAAGCATTATCCGGCTGGTCGTCTCCCTCTCGCCGAGCCGCCGCGTCCGGTCGACCACGAAGGCGGCCAGCGACAGGATCAGCAGGAGCTTGCCCAGCTCGGATGCCTGGAAGTTGAAGAAACCGAACTCGATCCAGCGCCGCGAGCCGCGGGTTGCCCCAGACACCGCGTAGACGAGCACTATGAGCCCGACCATCGACCCGTAGAGGCCCATCTTCCACTCGCGCAGGCGCGAGTAGTCGAAGCTCGCTAGCGCGAGCATGAGCACGAAGCCGACGGTGAAGTAGAGCGCCTGGCGGACCCAGTAGTAGCCCGGATCGCCCGCGATGTCCCCCTGGGTGGCGGTCGCGATGGTGAGCAGCGAGCACGCCACCAGCCCGAGGGTCGCGAGCAGCAGCAGCGGATCGAGCCGCAGCACGTTGATGCGCGGCAGCGAGATCGCACGCGGGGTCGCGCCGAAGGGGCGGGGAGCCGGCTGCATCTAGAGGAGCCTAGTCATCGGATTGGTCATCGCGTGCGGGACTCGCCCTTCACGACCTTGCTCTGTTCCTTCTCGCCGAGGTCTTCAAGCGCCGCGATGATCCGTCGCGCCTGCGGCGCCGCGGTCTCCGCACCGAAGCCGCCGGCCTCGGAGGTGGTGACCACGATGTACTTCGGGTCCTCGGGGTTCGTGATCGCCGCGTACCAGGACTGGTCGGCGCGGCCGAGGCCCTTCTCCGCCGTACCGGTCTTGCCGGCGACCTTGATCGGGAAGCCCTTGAACACATCGGTCGACGTGCCGCCGGGATCGTTGGAGGCGCCCCTGATGCCGTCGAGGATCGCCTGCCGGTTCTCCGGCTTCATCTTCACGCTGCGGCGTGCGGCGAACTCGAACTCCTGCATCACGCGGCCGTCCCCGTCCTCGATCTGCTCGCCGATGTGGGGGCGCACGACCCTCCCCCCGTTGGCGACCGTGGCGTAGGCCACCGCGAGCTGGAGCGGGTTCGCCTGCAGGTCGCCCTGGCCGACGGAGAGGTTGATGTTGTCGCCCGCGGCCCAGGGCCGGTCGGTGAGCTTCTTCTTGAACAGTTCGTCGCGCCACTCCGGGTCCGGAATGAGACCGGCGGCCTCGCCGGGCAGGTCGATGCCGGTGCGCCGTCCGAGGCCCAGCCGCCCGGCCCACTTCTGCAGCTCCATCCCCTTACCGCGCGTGTTCATCTCGAGGCCGAGCTTGTAGAAGAAAACGTCGCTCGAGACCGTCAGCGCCTTGCGCAGCGAGAGCACGCCGTTCACGGCGTCGCCCGCGTTCTTGAACGTGACGCCGCCGACCTCCAGCGACCCCGGGTCCGAAACGGGCTCGTCGATGCCGAGCGCCCCCGACTCGAGCGCCGCCACCGCCGTGATCAGCTTGAAGGTCGAGCCCGTGGGATAGAGGCCCTGAATCGCGCGGTTCGCGAGCGGGGCGCCGTTGTCGGCATCTGAGAGCCGCTTGTAGTCGGAGGCCTTGATCTTCTTCGCGAAGATGTTCGGGTCGAAGGACGGCGAGGAGCCGAGCGCCACGACCTTGCCGGTCTTCGCCTCCATGGCCACGAACGCGCCCTTCTGGCCCGCCAGCGCCTTCTGGCCCACCTGCTGGGCCTTGAGGTCGATCGAGAGGCGCAGGTTGCGCCCGGGCGTGGGCTCCTTGCGCTTGAGCTGCTTGGGCTGAGGATTGTTGAGGGCGTCGACGATGATCCGGCGGGCGCCGTTCTTGCCACGCAGGTAGCGATCGTACTGGTACTCGATGCCGCCCTGGCCCACCCGGTCGCCCTGGGCGACGCCGCGGTAGCGCTGCTCCTCGAGCTGCTTCTCGGTCACCTCACCGACGATGCCGAACAGGTGCGCGCCCACCTCGTCGTGGGGGTAGGAGCGCAGGTAGGCGAGCTCGGCGGTGACGCCCGGGAAGTCGTCCTGGTTCTCCTGGATGAACGCCACGACCGAGAAGGGCACGTCGGTCTTCACGGTGGCGGAGGCGAAGGGCAGCTGGCGCAGTTGGTCGCGCACGGTGGTGCGGATCTCGCGCCGGCTCATGCCGAGCACGTCGGAGAGGCGGTCATAGACGCGCGTCTTGATCTCGTTGTTCTTCGGCAGCTTGTCGGGGCTGATCGACACCACGCGCGCGCTGCGGTTGTCCACGAGGATTCGCCCGTTGCGGTCGACGATCTGCCCGCGCGGGGCGTCGACCTTGATCGTGCGCACGCGGTTGTCGTTGGCCACGGCGAGGTAGCGGTCGCCGGAGAGCACCTCGAGGTACCAGAGCCGGAAGAAGATGACCGCGAACCCGACCAGCGCGATGCCGCCGATGATCGCGATCCGCAGCGCGAGCTGGGGGGTGACGGCTGGCTTTCGGTCGTCGAGGTACATCAGCGTCCGATCCCCAGGCCGCGCAGGCCGATCGGTCCGGTCGAGCTCGGGCCCTGGCGCCGCCGGCGGCGCTCGAGCGGGTCGATGGCGAGCGTCGGGCCGAGGACCCGGCGCACGACGGCGAACACGGGCAGGGCGATGATGGTGTTGAGGAGCAGCAGGACGATCATGTCCGAGATCACGCCGAAGGTGGCAGACGTGTCTATCGAGAGCATGAACCCGACCGCGGCGGTACCGATGGCGTATGAGGCGGTCGCGGCCGCACCGAGCGGGATCGGCATGAGCCCGTGCGCGGGATCGCGCACCTCGCGGTAGCGCCCGATGCCGTAGCCGATGGCCGTGAGCACCAGCGACGATGCGCCGAGGTGGTCGCTGATCATCATGTCGAGCGTGAATCCGGCCACGAACCCGCAGGCCGCACCCGGTATCGAGCCGGCGTAGATCGCGACAGCCGCCACGACCAGCGGCAGCAGGTCCGGCTGGCCGCCGAAGATCGTGATCCGCTCCATGGCGGATACCTGGAGGACCACCGTGAAGAACACGAGCAGGCCGACGCGGATAAAGCCCTGAGTGGAGAGGATCATGCGGGCCTCACGGCGCCTTCGCCCGCTCACCGTCACGCGCGATCAGCACGTCGACGAAGTCCGTACGGCGCAGATCGGCGTAGGGCTCGATGTGAACGCGCTGGTACAGCTCCACCTCGTCGGGTTCCACACGGGACACCTTGCCTACCGGAATGCCTCTTGGGAAGAGCGAATCGACCTTCGACGAGGTGAACCCGGAGGTAACCACCGTCTGGCCGCGGCGCACCCTGCGCCCCTTCTGGACGAACTCGAGCAGCAGATCGCGCGGATTGCCGACCTCGGGCTTCACGATCCCGTTGGCGCCGACGGGCATGATCTGCGCCGACACGGCGCTGCCCTGGTTGGTGATCAGCTCCACGCGCGCGGTACCGCCGGTCACGGTCGTGACCTTGCCGATCAGCCCGTCGCCGGTGATCACCGGCTGGTCCTCGCGCACGCCGTCCCTGGACCCGGCGTTGATCTGGATCGCCGAATACCAGACGGTCGGAGAGCGGGCGATCACCCGCGCGGTCACGGTCTCATAGCCCTGCGGGAAGCCGTCCTCGCGCCGGATCGCCCGGAGGCCGCCGAGCTGCTCGGCG
>JACCYP010000073.1 GCA_013696425.1 Thermoleophilaceae bacterium | reverse complement strand
GGTAGAGCACCGCCGCGCGCTGGCGCGGCGGGAGCTCGCGGACCTGTGACCACAGCTCACTCTGACCGGGCTCGTCGAAAGAAACCGCCGGCTCCGGCAGCTCCTCCACCGGCAGCGGGCGACGCGCGCGTGCACGGTGCAGGTCGATTGCCTTGCGGTTCGCGATCGTCAGCACCCACGCGCGCAGGTTCGAGCCGCCCCGCAGCCGGGGGTACGCCCGCATCGCCGCCACGAATGTCTCCTGGAAGCAGTCGTCGGCGTCGTGCGGGCCCACGGCCGCCACGAGGAAGCGGTAGACGTCCTCGCGGTGGGTGTCGATGAAGACCTGGAACGGCGGCTGCGTCACGTCCATAGAACGTGGCAGACCGCCGTAGCGTCAGGTCGTCCGGGTCAGGCGGTGAACAAGGCGTCGGCGATCTGGATGTCGATCACCTCGGCGCCTGCGCTCTCGTCGAGGTGCCCCTCCTCATAGGGCAACTCCTCTCCTGCGGTGTACTCCTCCGGGATGGGGAGGGATATCGGGTGCATGTCGATCACTGAGGACCTCCGATGCTTCTCGGGTGCGAGTGCCTCACCCTGAACGTTCCTCTTAAGCGCGTAGTTAAATCTTCGTTGCCAGCTGCCCGCAGGCGGCGTCGATCTCGCGCCCGCGTGTGAGTCGGATCGTCGCGCGTGTGCCGTGCTCCTCGAGCACCGCCTTGAACGCCGCGATCGCCTCGCGCGTCGATCCCTCATACGGCGCATCGGTGGGGTTGTAGGGGATCAGGTTCACCTTGAACGCCTGCCACGGATGAAGCGCCGCGGCGAGCGCAACGGCCTGCTCGTAGCGGTCGTTCACGCCACCGAGCATCAGGTACTCGACGAACACGGGGCGATTGCGCGCCTCGTGCCAGGCCACACATGCCTGCAGCACATCCTGCAGCGGATAGCGCTCGTTCACGGGCATGATCTCCGAGCGCAGCGCGTCGTCGGCCGCGTGCAGCGAGAGGGCGAGGGCCACCGGCGGACCCTCGACCGTCAGGCGCTCGATGCCGGGGATCCAGCCGACCGTCGAGATCGCGGTGTGGCGGTGGGAGATGCCCATGTCGGGCAGCCGCTCGCAGGCGGCGAGCACGTTGTCGAGGTTCAGCAGCGGCTCGCCCATGCCCATGAACACGGCGTGGTTCACGTCTTCCCTTCTTCGAAAGTGCAGCGCCTGGTCGAGGATCTCCGACTCGGTGAGATTGCGCCCGAACTTCATCTGGCCCGTGGCGCAGAACTTGCAGGTCAAGGGGCAGCCCGACTGGCTCGAGAGGCACAGCGACCGCCGGCCGTCGCGATAGCGCATGAGCACCGACTCGAGCGGGCGACCGTCGTGGGTCATGAAGAGCGCCTTCTCGGTGCCGTCGGAGGCGAGCGAGTCGTGCTCGAAGGCCAGAGTCGAGAACGGCAGGTCGGCCCCGAGGGCCACGCGCAGCTCCTCGGGAAGGTTGGTCATCTCCTCGTAGGAGGAGGCGCCGCGTGCGATCCACTCCCACACCTGCCCCGCGCGGAAGCCCGGTTCGCCCCGCGCGGCCAGTAGGTTGCGCAGCTCTTCGAGGTCCACGTTGTTCAGGATGGCACCGATGCGCCGGATCACCCTGCTTCTGATGCTGCTCGCCGCGGCGCCCGCGGCCCACGCCGCCGACCCCGCGGCCCCTCCCGGCGCGCCGGATGACTGGCTGCCCGCAGAGGCGTGGGTGATGGAGCGCTGGCTCCCCTACGAGGAGAGCCGTTTCATGGAGGTCTTCGCAAGCGACCGCGGCGACCTCGACACCTGGCTGGCCGACGACACGCGCACGCTCGCGCAGCTCGCGCGCAGGCGCGGCATCCCGGTGGGCACCCTCGCCGAGCGGCTGGTGGCGCCGCGCAGGGGCAGCGTCTCCCCGGCCACTTACCGCGTGCTGGTCGCGCGCGCCGAGCGCACGCTCACCCAGGGCCACCTCGCCCAGCACATGTTCTTCCACAACTTCCACCACTGGTCGGTGCCCGACAGCGCGGCCCGCGCGTTCGGGGTGGCGGGGAAGGCCGAGTGGAGCCGGTTGCTGCGAAAGGGCCTCTCGCCGCTTGCCATCGCGAGGCGCGGCGGGCGCACCGAGGCGCGGGCCGGCAGCGTCCTGCTGGCCGCCCTGCGCCGCACCACGGCCCAGGGCGTGCGCCAGGGGGCCCACACCCCGCGCCAGGCGCGGCTCTACGCACGCATCCGCCGTGAGCGGCTGCCCCACTGGCTGCGCGACACGCGCGACGGGTACGGTCCCGGCGTGACCGTCTCGAGCGCACGCCGCAGCCCCTCCTTCACCTGCCGGATCAAGTGACCCGCGCGATCGCCCTCCTGCTCGCGGTGAGCGCCCTCGCGGCGCCCGGGGGCGCGCTGGCCCAGGGCGGGAACCCGTTCGGTCCCGTCGCCCCCCAGGAGCCCCCCCCGGCGCCGGCCGAGACCGAGCCTCCCCGCGGCCGCCAGACCGAGCCCGAGGACGAGGGCATCCCGGCGAGCCTCGTGTACGCCCTGATCGGCATAGGTCTCGCGCTGGTGGGGATCACGATGTTCGTGATCATCCGCGGGGCGCGCCACGACGAGGAGGAGCTCCACCCCGAGCGTGCCCGCAAGCGCCGCAAGGTCTCCCGCTCGGACACGCCGCCCGAGAAGCTGAAGGGCGCGCCGCCGGTCTCGCCGAAGAAGCGCGAGGCCCAGCGTCGCAAGGAGCGCGAGCGCGCTAAACAGCGCCACCGCCAGCACTGATCGGATGCGCCTCGCCAAGTACCTCGCGCACGCGGGGGTGGCCTCGCGCCGCGCGGCCGAGAAGCTCGTGGCCGCCGGGCGGGTGAGCGTGGGAGGCGAGGTGGTGACCGACCCGGCCCGTGACGTCGACTCCGGCGTGCGCGTGGATGGCGAGCTCGTGGAGGCCGAGGCCCGCGAGGTGTGGATGGTGAACAAGCCGGCGGGGGTCGTCTCCACCGCGAAGGACACCCACGGCCGGCCGGTGGTGGTCGACATGGTGCAGACGAGCAGGCGGCTCTATCCGGTGGGTCGGCTCGACGCCGATACCACCGGCCTCATCCTGCTCACCAACGACGGTGAGCTCGCCAACGCGCTCACCCACCCGCGCTACGAGGTGCCGAAGGTCTACCGGGTCGAGGTGACGCCGCCGGAGATCTCCGAGCGCCAGCTGCGACGCATGCGGGAGGGGATGGAGCTCGAGGACGGCCTCACGGCGCCGGCGAAGGCGCGCATGGTGAAGCCGGGCACCATCGAGATCCAGCTACGCGAGGGCCGCAAGCGCCAGGTGCGGCGGATGGTCGAGGCCACCGGCCACCGCGTCAGCTCTCTGCGCCGCATCTCCTTCGGCCCGCTGCGGCTCGAGGGTCTCGGCCTGGGCGGCGTGCGCCGCCTGAGCGCCGCCGAGGTGGAGCGGCTTCGTAGGATCAGCTCCCCATGAGCGAGCGACTCCAGGCACTCCGAGGCGCGACCACGGTCGAGCACAACGAGAAGGACGCGATCCTCGACGCCACCGAGGAGCTGGTGCGGGAGGTCATGAGCCGCAACGACCTCGCGCCCGAGGACATGGTCTCGTGCATCTTCACCTGCAGCCCCGACCTCGACGCCGACTTTCCGGCGGTCGCGGCGCGCCGCCTCGGCCTCACGTCGGTGCCGCTGCTGTGTGCGCGCGAGATCGCGGTGCCGGACGCGCTCCCGAAGGTCATCCGCCTGCTGCTGCATTGCTACCTGCCCAAGCCCGGACAGCACGTCTACCTCCATGAGGCCGTGAAGCTGCGCGCCGACCTCGAGCACGCGCAGTAGATGAGTATCGAGTTCACAGACCGCCTCGACGCGATTCCGCCCTACCCGAAGGCCGCGACCTACGAGTTCGGCGGCGAGCTCGTGAAGCTCGCCTCCAACGAGACGCCGTGGGCCCCGCACCCGGACGTGAAGGCCGCGATCGCGGGCGCGCTCGAGAACCTGAACCGCTACCCGGACCCCACCAACACGCGCCTGCGCACGGCGCTCGCGAAGCGCTACGACATGGCGCCGGAGGCGATCGCCGTGGGCAACGGGTCGTGCGAGATCCTGCTCGCCGCCGCCCAGGCGATGCTCGAGCCGGGCGCGGAGATCGTGTACGCGTGGCCCTCGTTCTCGATGTACCCGCACCTGTCGGGGATGACGGGCGCCCGTGGGGTGACCGTGCCGCTCGACTCCGGCGGCTTCCACGACCTCGAGGCGATGCGCCGCGAGGTGACGGCGGCCACCCGGATCGTGCTCGTGTGCAACCCCAACAATCCGACGGCCACCGCCCGCCCGATCGACGACATCGCAGCATTCGCCGCGGACCTGCCCCCGTCGGTGCTGCTCATCCTCGACGAGGCCTACGTCGAGTTCAACCTCACCCAGGACCAGGCCGAATCGGTCGAGCTGGTGCGCCGCCACCCGAACGTGGTGGTGCTCCGCACGTTCTCGAAGGTCTACGGCCTCTGCGGCCTGCGCGCCGGCTACGCGCTCGGCTCGCCGCAGTTCCGAGCCGGCGTCGACCGCGTGCGCCAGCCCTTCAGCGTGAACATGCTCGCCGAGATCGCGGCCACCGAGGCGCTCGCCCACCAGGATGAGGTCGAGACCCGCGTGGAGCGCACGATCGCCGCCCGGCTGGCGATCGAAGAGGGCCTCGATGCGCGCGGACTCACCTATTCGCAGTCGCAGGCGAACTTCTCCTGGATCGACCTCGGCGACCGTGACGAGGACGCCATCGTGCGCTCGCTCGCGGAGCAGGGCGTGATCGTGCGCGCGGGCAAGCACCTTGGCCAGGAGGGCAACCTGAGAGTGACCTACGGCACCGAGCACGAGAACGCACGATTCCTCGAAGCGCTCGACCAGGCGCTCGCGACGTGCTAGAAAAGATGGCGATGGACCACGGCACGCATGCACTTCCGACCGCGCCCACCGGCGTGGCTTCGCGTGCCGTCTATTTCACCTGGCGATTTATCTAGGCGTCCGGCCCGTGGCCGAGCAGTAGCCGCGAACCGGAATTCCGTCCCCGCCGGACGCCGACTTCACCGGCCCTTCACGGGCCGACCTCAACCTCGTCAATAGGATTTACCAGGGAATTTGAAAGGTCCGATCGAAGATGAACTACATGGCAACTAGAGATGCGCTCGGCCGCATCCGGGATACACGCATCAAGAAGGTGGTGCCGCTGAGCCCTCCGGCCGAGCTCCTCGACGAGCTTCCGCTGGGCCCGGCCCGCGAGGAACTCGTGATGTCCGGCCGCGAGCAGGCGCACCAGGTGCTCTGCGGACGCGACGACCGGTTGCTCGTGGTGGTGGGCCCCTGCAGCGTCCACGACCCCGGCGCGGGGCTCGAGTACGCCCGCCGCCTGGCCGAGCAGGCCGAGGCACACGCCGAGGACCTGCTGGTGGTGATGCGCGTCTACTTCGAGAAGCCGCGCACCACGATCGGCTGGAAGGGCCTGATCAACGATCCCCACCTCGACGGCTCGGGCGATGTGAACACCGGCCTGCGGGCCGCGCGCGAGCTGCTGCTCGAGGTGCTCGCGCTCGGGCTGCCCGTGGGCTGCGAGTTCCTCGACCCGATCACCCCGCAGTACATCTCCGACACCGTCGCGTGGGGCGCGATCGGCGCCCGCACCACCGAGAGCCAGATCCACCGCCAGCTCGGCTCGGGTCTGTCGATGCCGGTCGGCTTCAAGAACGGCACCGACGGCAACGTGCAGGTGGCCGTGGACGCCGTGCGCGCCGCGGCGGCGACGCACGCGTTCGCCGGCGTCGACTCCTACGGCACGCCGGCCATCCTCCACACCACTGGCAACGACGACTGCCACGTGATCCTGCGCGGTGGCCGCGGCCGGCCGAACTACGGCGCGGCCGACGTGGAGGACGCGCTCGGGCAGCTGCGGGCGAGCAAGCTCCCGGCGCGGCTCGTGATCGACGTGTCGCACGAGAACAGCGGCAAGGACCCGGAGAACCAGCCCGCGGTCGCGGCTGGGGTGGCGGAGCAGATCGCCCACGGCAACGCCGCGATCGTCGGCACCATGCTCGAGTCCTTCCTCGTCGCAGGCCGCCAGGACCTCGGCGCGGGCGAGCTCGTCTACGGCCAGTCGATCACCGACGGGTGCATGGGGTGGGAGGGCACCGTCGCGGTGCTCGACCAGCTGGCCGGGTCGGTCCGCGCGCGGCGCGCACAAACTTGAGAATCGCGGTCCTCGGCGTCGGGCTGATCGGAGGCTCGATCGGCCTTGCCGCGCGCGAGCGCGTGGACGGCGCAGAGGTGACCGGGTTCGACACCGACCCGGACGCCCTGGCCACCGCGCGCGAGCGCGGTGCGATCGACTCCTCGGCTCGATCGGTCGCCGAGGCACTCGCCGGTGCCGAGGCGTGTTTCGTGTGCGTACCCGTGAGCCTGCTCCCCGAGCTCTGCGGCGAGGCGCTCGGCGCGGCTGGGGAGGACTGCGTGGTGACCGACGTCGGATCGACCAAACGCCAGCTCGTGAGCCTCTGCGCCGACGAGCGGTTCGTGGGCGGGCACCCGATCGCGGGCACCGAGACCGCCGGGGTCGGCCACGCGCGGGGCGATCTCTTCGAGGGCGCGCCCTGGTACCTCACGCCCGGCGAGCGCTCAGCGGGCGTGCTGTACGAGCGCGCATTCAGGCTCGTGCAGGCGCTCGGGGCCCAGCCTGTGGCCATCGACGCCGAGACCCACGACCGCGTGCTCGCGGCCGTCTCCCATCTCCCGCACGTGCTTGCGAACGTGCTCGTGGCGCAGGCCGGGCGCACTCTCAGCGAGGAGGCAGAGGCATTGCCGCGGATCGGCCCGAGCTTCCGCGACGCCACCCGCGTAGCCGGCGCGAACTCCGCGATCTGGGCCGACATCTACCGCTCGAACGCACCGGCCATAACGGCGGAGATCGATGCCGCGCTGGCGCGCCTGCAGGAGGCGCGCGACCTGATCGCGGGAGGCGACCTCGCGGCCATAGCGAGCTGGAACGACTCCGCGCGCGAGGACCGCCGCCGCCTGCACCAGGACGAGCTCGCCGCGGGCGCGCCCGTGCACGAGCTGCACGTGACGGTGCCGAACGTACCCGGCGTGCTGGCCCAGGTGGCCCTCGCGCTCGGCCGCGCGCGCGTGAATATCGTGGACATGGCCCTCGCACCGGCTCCCGACATGAAGACGGGCTCGATCGACCTGTGGGTGGCCGGAGACGAGGACGCCGAGCGCAGTCGCGAGCTGATCGCCGAGCTCGGCTTCCCCGTAGCCTCCGGTCGCTCGTGAACAGGAAGTTCACTCCCACAGGCCCACTGAAGGGCGCGGTCACCCCGCCGGCGGACAAGTCGATCTCCCATCGTGCCGCCCTCTTCGGCGCGATGTCGGACGAGCCGGTGACGATCGCCAACTACCTCTACTCAGACGACACGCGCTCGACGCTCGAGGCGGTGCGCGCACTGGGCGCCGCCATCGACGAGCAGGGCGAGGAGCTCGTGATCCGCGGGGTCGGGTTGCACACGGCCCTCGAGACCACCGGCGGCGAGCTGTGGGTGGGCAACGCCGGCACGCTGTTGCGGATGCTGCCCGGCTGGCTGGCCGGTCAGCCCGGCGGCGCGTGGCGCCTCGACGGCGACGAGTCGATCCGCCGCCGTCCGGTCGACCGCATCGCCGAGCCGCTTCGGCTCATGGGCGCGACCATCGAGGCGCGGGAGGACCGGCTGCCGCCGATGATCGTGCGCGGCGCCGACCTTCGGGGCATCGAGTACGAGCTGCCTGTCGCGAGCGCACAGGTGAAGACCTGCGTGCTGATCGCCGGGATGCTCGCCGAGGGCCAGACCACGTTGATCGAGCCCGCGATGAGTCGCGATCACACCGAGCGGATCCTGCGGCGCTCACAGACCCCGTTCGAGCGCGACGGCCTGCGACTGTCGCTGAAACAGGTGGACGAGATGGAGCTCGACGAGATCCGCGTGCCCGGCGACCCCTCCTCGGCCGCCTTCCACGCCGCCGCGGCGATGATCGTGGCGGACTCGCGGATCGTGATCGAGGGCGTCGGCCTCAACTGGACCCGCGCCGGGTTCTTCCGGATCGCGGCGCGGATGGGAGCGGTGATCCTCGGCGACCTCGAGGAGCCCGGCACCGAGGCCGACCACGAGCCCGTCGGCGAGCTCGACGTGGCCCACGGCCCGCTCGAGGGCACGACCGTGACCCCCGACGAGGTGCCGCTCGCGATCGACGAGCTCCCGCTGGTCGCTCTGCTCGGCTGCTTCGCCGAGGGCGAGACGGTGGTTCAGGGCGCAGCCGAGCTGAAGCTGAAGGAGTCCGACCGGATCGATGGCGTGGTGGAGGGGCTGCGCGGGATCGGCGCCGACATCGAGGCCACGAGCGACGGCTTTCGCGTTCAGGGCGGCGGCG
>JACCYP010000067.1 GCA_013696425.1 Thermoleophilaceae bacterium | reverse complement strand
GCTCGGACTCCTCCGACGACGTCCACGTCGCTCCCGCCGCGAAGACCGACCGCAAGGTCGTGGTCACCGTGCCGCTCAAGGCACCGAGCGGACCGGTGGCCGCGCAGTCGAGCCGGTTCGCCAAGTCCGCCCCCTCCGCCAAGGACGTCGCGGTGGTGCCGGCTCCCCCGCCGGTCGCGCAGCCCACCCTCACCCCCGTGCCCGGGCCCCGCGACCCAGGCGCGCCCGCGGTCGAGACCGGCACGAGCGTGCCGCAGTTCTTCGTCGGCGCGGCGCAGCCCGTGACGTTCTCCTACCGCCTCTCCTCCCCCGCCGTAGTGAAGATCGACCTGGTGAACGCCGCCACCGGCGCGCCGGTGAAGAGCTTTACCCCCGGCAACACGGCCGCCGGCGTGATCGAGAGCGTCACCTGGAACGGCCTCGACGCGGGCCAGGCGGCGCCCGAGGGCCGCTACGCCTTCCGCCTCACCGCCCAGGTGGGTGGCGCCGTGGCCAAGAGCGCGCAGGTGCCCGACACCGACCGCGACGCCTTCGACCTGCTCCACAACCTCTTCCCCGTCGCCGGGCGTCACGACTACGGCACCGGCGCGGGTGCGACGTTCGGCGCCGGACGCGGCGGGCGCTCGCACCAGGGCCAGGACGTGTTCGCGAAATGCGGCGTGCCCCTCCGGGCCGCGCGCGGCGGCACGGTCGTGTTCTCGAAGAGCCACGGGCTCGCGGGCAACTACCTCGTGATCAAGGGCGACGCCACCGACCTCTCCTACATGTACTCCCACCTCCAGGCCCCGTCGCCCTTCAAGGCCGGCGACAAGGTGGCCAGCGGACAGGAGGTCGGCAAGGTCGGCGACACGGGCAACGCGCGCGGCTGCCACCTGCACTTCGAGCTCTGGCGCGGCGCCTACCAGCAGGGCGGATCGCCCTTCGACCCGCTGCCGATGCTCAAGGTCTGGGACGCGTACTCCTAGCGCCGTTGGCGACCGGCGGAGCTTTACCGCGCCGCTAGCAGCGCCGGACCCGCTTGCGCAGCTCCCCTCGTTGCCCGCTCTTGAGGAGCGCCCGCACCGTCAGCCGCGTGCCACGGAAGCGCAGCCGCGCCCTGAACGGGCGCCGCGCGTCCCCGCCGACCTTTCGCGCGCCCCGCAGGAACGCCACGCGACGAACCGAGCCCACATCCGGCCCGCCGACGCGCACCGAAAGCCGCCCGCCGCGGCAGCGCGCCCGCAGGATCAAGCGCGGCGCGACGGGCTCGCCCTTCGATGCTGCTTTTTCAGCAGCCGCCAGCTCCGCCACCAACGAGCGATAGCGACCAAAGGCCGGCTTCTCGGAGTAGTCGTCGCGCAGCAGCCCGTAACGCGACTGGAAGGTTCCCTGCGAGGAGTTGTGGTCGCGCAGGTCGAACCAGCGGTAGTCCGAGACGTTGTAGGTCCCGCGGAAGTCATGCACCGCCTGGACCATGTCGCCCAGGGCGGTCACCTGCTGGGCCTCCGAGCGCGCCGGCGGGTCGGTGGGCCAGCCGTTCTCCTCGACACGGATCGGCACCTCGGCGCCTAGGCCGGGGATCGGCATGAAGCACTTCCGCAGCTGACTCATGGCCGCGACCATCCCGTCGCGCTCGCCGCCCGGGTACTCGGCCGGCGGGAAGACCGTGCCGGGGTAGGCGTCGAGGCCGACCCAGTCGACGGCGTTTGCAAAGGGCTTGCCGCCCTTGTCGCGCAGGTGGTTCCAGAACGACGCCTCCGACTGGGGATCCGTCCGGTAGAACCAGTTGAAGCCGATCTCGAGGTGGTCGTAGCCGAGCTTGGTGCTCTCGTCCTTCGCCGCGATCACGCCCTGCACGAGGGCGTCGCGCGCGCCGTCGTAGGAACCATCGGAAGAGTCCGGGGAGATCGTGAGGTTCACCTCGTTGGTCACCTGGATCGCCTTCACGAGCGGGTTCGGGCCGAAGCGCCGCACCACCTCGCGCACGTGCTCGGTCCACGCCTTGATGTCGCCCTCCTGGCGCTCGTTTGGGTGATAGCGCAGCTGCAGCTCGACCGGATGGCCGCGGGCTGTGTAGTGCTCCGTAGCGGCGAGGAACTTCTGGATACCCGCCTCGCCCTCGTCCCAGAAGAAGCGGTTCAAGCGGATGTGGAGGAGGCCCTGCGGCGGCTTGAGGCGGGCCAGCGCGGCATCCGTTTTACCCTGGTCGAGGGGCACGAGCGGGATCTTCGGCCCGAGTTGGCCGGCCTCACCGGCAGGGTTGATGCCCATCCTGAGCGCCGGACCGGGGAGCTTCGGCACACCGGCGGCGGATTGGTCGCCGAGGCAGACGGGCGATTGCGCGTGCGCCGCCGGGACGGCGAAAGCCAGGAGGAAGAGACAGGCGAGCACTCGCTGCACCCGCCCAGCGTAGGCGGGGATAGAGTCCGCTGCGCCGATGCGAGCCGCACTCCTTCTCGCGGCCGCGACCGCGGTCGGCGCCGTCCCCGCCAGCGCCTCCGCCGCCGGCGAGCTCACATCGCTCGGCAAGCCGGTGGGCGCCGAGGGCCAGGCGGCCTCCGCCGTGGTGAGCCCGAACGGGCGCAGCGTCTACGTGGGCGCCATCGGCGGCGGTGGCGCTCTGACCGTCTTCTCGCGCAACAACCGCACCGGTGCGCTGAAGCGCCTGCGCGGCAGGAAGGGCTGCATCACGCGCAGCGGCAGCAGGCGGCGCTGCACGCGCGACCGCTCGATGAAGGACGTGTTCGAGATCGCCATCAGCCCGGATGGGCGCAGCCTCTACGCGGGGTCCTCCGGGTTCCTGACCACGTACGCGCGCAACTCGCGCACGGGCGCCGTCCGGCTGCTCGGGCAGCCGCTCAGAGCCGGTGGGTCGCCGGTCGTCTCGAAGGACGGGCGGCATGTGTACGCGGGGTCCGTCGCCTTCGTGCGCAACCCCTCGACCGGCACGCTGTCGCCGGGGCCCGCCACAACCCTCGGCGCCTCGGTCCCCGCTTCTTCCTCGGACGACATCGCGCTGGCGCCGGATGGCCGGTTCGCGTACGTGCTCCGCTCGACCCTGAAGGACGGCACCTCGCTGGACAACGCCTTCGTGATCGCCCTGAGCCGCGACCCCGCGACCGGCGGGCTGGCCGCGCTCCCGGGCGGCTGCTTCCAGGCGAAGCCCGAGATCCCGGCCTGCGGCCCGACCGGATGGGCTGCCGGCATTGCGCCGGGGGACCTCCCGGCGAACTACTTCTCCGGCGCCGACCTTGCTGTGACGCCCGATGGGACCAGCCTGCTGACGGCGATCAACAGCGGCGGTGAGGGCGCGGAGCATTCGATCGGCGAGATAGGCGCCTTTACCCGCGACGCCGCAACCGGTGCGCTGACGCCCTTCCCCGCGGGCCTGCAGTCGGGCGGCCTCACCGATAACTTCAACGGATTCGCCCTGAGCCCCGACGGCAAGAACGTGTACCAGGCCTCCGACATGAACCCCGCCATCCAGACCCTGGCGGTCGGCGCGGGAGCGAAGGTCACCGGCGTGCAGTGCCTGATCCAGCAGCGCCAGCGGCCCTGCAAGCAGCTCACCCGCATGGAGTTCCCGGCCGGAGTCGCGGTGAGCCCGAACGGGCGCAGCGTCTACGTGACGAACTCCGTCAACGTCCTCGCCTTCAAGCGCCGCTAGCTACTCCCACTCGATCGTCCCCGGCGGCTTCGACGTGATGTCGAGGGTCACGCGGTTCACCTGGCGGATCT
>JACCYP010000065.1 GCA_013696425.1 Thermoleophilaceae bacterium | reverse complement strand
CCGGCGCGGCGACCTGGCCGCGGCCCGCACGACCGCCAACTCGGCGGTCGATGCCGCACCGTGGGCGGCATCACCGCGCATGCAGCGGGCGCTCGTCGCAGAGGCCGACGGGCGGCTGCGCGACGCGCGCGAGGATCTGCGCGAGACGACCGACAAGCAGCCGCAGGATTGGCGCGGATGGGCGCTGCTTGCCCGCGTGCAGGCGGAGTCCCGCCAGGCCGAGGAGGCGCGTAAGAGCTTCCGCCGGGCGCGCCGGCTGCGGCCGGGCTCGCCGTTCTTCATCCAGCGCCCGCGCCCGGTGCCGGTGCCGGCGGGCTAGCGCAGGCTCTCTTCGCGCTCGGTGCGCAACGCCATCGCCTCGGCCGGCTCGCCCTCGGCCACCTCGCGCGCCGCCAGGTTGTGACGTCCGGTGACCACGTAGAGCGGCCGCCCCTTCACCTCGTCGTAGATCCGGCCCACGTACTCGCCGATCATCCCGACCGCGATCAGCTGGATCCCTCCGAGCAGCAGGACCGCGAGTGCAACCGTGGTCACACCTGGGACGAACTCGCCCGCGATACGAAAGCCGATGGCCACCGGGATGCCGAGAAACGCGACGAAGGCGCACAGGAAGCCGAGCAGCGTCGCGATCTGCAGTGGGACGTGCGAGAACGACGCGACCGCGTCGAGCGAGAACCGGACCATGCGCCGCAGCGTGTACTTGGTGTCGCCCGCGTAGCGCGCGTCGCGGTCGTACCCGACGGCCGTCTGGGTGTAGCCGATCCACGCGGTCATGCCGCGTAAGTAGCGGTTGCGCTCGCGCAGCACGAGCAGGGCGTCGAGCGCCACCCGGTCGAGCAGCCTGAAGTCACCGGCGTCGGCCGTGAGCTCGACCTGGGCCATGCGCGTCATCAGCCGGTAGAACCACTTCGCCGTAACCCGCTTGAAGACGGTTTCACCGGCGCGCTGGCGGCGCACGGCATACACGACGTCCACACCCTCGCGCCAGCGCGCGAGCATCTCCGGGACCACCTCGGGCGGGTCCTGGAGGTCGGAGTCGATCATCACCACTGCGTCGCCCGCCGCGTGGTCGAGGCCGGCGGTGATGGCCATCTGATGTCCGAAGCGGCGCGAAAGCGTGATCACCTTCACCCGCTCGTCAGCCCCGGCGAGCTCGGCGAGGATCTCCGGAGTGGCGTCGGTGCTGCCGTCGTCCACGACCACGAGCTCGAACGGTAGGTCGCCGAGAGCCCCCACCACGCGGTCATAGAACACGCGCGCCGTCGCCTCCTCGTTCAGCATCGGCGCCACGACGCTCAGCAGCGTGAGTTCACGGATCATGGGCGCAGGCTACCTGCGGAAACGGTTAATGCTTTACATCGCAGTCTCCGAGACATACTCTTGATGGTTCTCCAAGGAAGCGAGAGGGAGCTGTAAGTGAGCGAGCCCGTAGGGGAGCCCGCTGGCCTTCATTTGGTAGGACGGGTCACCGGGGAGGCGCAGGACAACTTCATAAGCGTTTCCGCCACGGTTGACGAGACCACGGCGCTCGGCAACCATGCCGGCGCCGAGGAGGCGCGCGAGACCTTTGCCGTTCGTCCCCTGCGCGCATCGCGGCTCGACGCCGCCCGCCGGCGGGCGCTCGCGCTGGCCGACGTCCTGTCGGTGCTCGCCGCCTACGCGGTGCTGATATCGGTCTCCTCCCAGGAGATCCCGCTCACCGACCTCGGGCTCCTCGCAGCGAGCGTTCCGTGCTGGATCGTGATGAACAAGCTGCTGAGCCTGTACGACCGTGACCCGGCGGTGATCGACAAGTCGACGCTGAACGAGCTGCCGCGCATCGCGCACTCGGTCCTGCTCGGCACCGCCCTTCTCTACCTCGCCGCGCCAATCCTGAGCGACCGGGTCGACATCGGCCGCACGGAGATCCTCGGCTTCATGGGCACGCTGGCGCTAGCCATGCCATCACTGCGTCAGGTGGCCCGGTCGCTCGTGCGGCGCACGTTCCCGCCGGAGAAGGCGGTGGTGGTCGGCCAGGGGCGCGTCGCCACGGTCATCACCCGGAAGATCCGTGCACATCCCGAGTACGGGATCGAGGTGCTCGGCTCCATCGACGGCCCCATCCTCGACTCCTACATGCCGCCCCCCGGGCTCGAGCGGCTGGGCGGCCTTCACGACCTCGAGGGCATCTGCCGAGAACACGATGTCGAGCGGCTGATCGTCGCCTTTTCCGCCGCGGGGCGCAGCGAACCGCTGCTGCAGACCGTGCGCACGGCCAAGCTGCTCAACCTGAAGGTCACGGTGGTGCCGCGACTTTACGAGGTGCTCGGCAGCTCCGTGGTGATGGACCAGGTCCAGGGCATGACCACCCTCGGGGTCCCCTCGTTCTTCAGAAGCCACTCGTCGCTGATGATCAAGCGCGCGATCGACATCGGCAGCGCCGCGGTGGCGCTCACGTTGCTGGCGCCGGTGATGCTCGCCTGCGCCATCGCGGTGAAGCTCACGTCGCGGGGAGCGGTGCTCTACCGCCAGCAGCGGATAGGCAAGGACGGCGTGCCCTTCGACCTCCTCAAGTTCCGGACGATGGTCGAGAACGCTGATCAGATGAAGTCCCAGTTCAGGCATCTCAACGAGATGGCTGGTCCCATGTTCAAGATTTCCGATGACCCGCGCATCACGCGCGTCGGGCGCTTCCTGCGCGCCCACTCGCTCGACGAGCTGCCCCAGCTCTGGAACGTGCTCGTGGGGCAGATGAGCCTGGTCGGACCGCGCCCACTCATCCCAACCGAGGACGGCGCGATCATCGGGCGCCACCGCAGCCGGCTCGACCTCACCCCCGGGCTCACGGGCCCGTGGCAGGCGCTGGGCCGGAACGCGATCCCCTTCGACGAGATGATCGAGCTCGACTACCTCTACGTCGCGGACTGGTCGCTCTGGTACGACCTCAAGCTGCTGATCCGCACCGTGCCCGTCGTGGCACTGGCCCGCGGCCACTAACTCACCAGCTGTTCGTAGACGTCGACGTACTGCTCGACCATTGCGTCCCGGCCGAAGGTCTGGGCCCGCGTGCGGCAGATCTCTCGTGTCGCCGGATCGTCCGCGATCTCGACTGCCTCGAGCAACGCCGTGGCGAGGCTCTCTGGGTCGTTTAGCTCATACATCCGTCCTGCCCCGTCCTCCCCGAGCACCTCGGGGACCGCCGCGTCCCTCGGACCAACGCCTGGGGTCCCACATGCCAGAGCCTCCGCGAGCACCAGCCCGAACGCCTCATCGTAGGAGGTGAGCACCGAGACCCAAGCACGGGAATAGGCCTCGGCGAGAACCCCCGTTCCACCGCTTCCGTCGAGCACTTCAATTCCCTCTTCCCCGGCAAGCTCGCGCCACGGTGACGCGGTTGGCCGCGCCGTGATCAGCTGCAGACGCAGGGGCTTTCGCGCCCGCGCCATACGGAACCCCTCGATGAGCAGAGCGGGCTGCTTGCGCGCGTCGTCGAGGGCGGCAGCGCACAGGAGCGTCGGCTCCTCGCTTCGTTCGCCCCGTGGCCGGAACACCTCGAGGTCGATACCGGGGTAGATCACCCGGGGGCGCGGCAGGCCCATCTGCTCGAACTTCTCCGCGGCCGCCTCGCTGAGTGCGGTGAGGGCACTCGCCCCGCGCGCGGCCCGGCGGAGGATGAAACCTCGAGCGGACTGCCCGGTCATCGACTCCGGGGTCGGCAGGCCGAGGAGCGAAAGGATCGTCGGACGCCCCTCGCGCGCTCCCCATCGTGCACTCACCAGGCCGTCGGTGGGATAGAAGGCGTGGGCAAGCTCGTAATTGCCGTGAGCGAGCTCGCGGTGGGAGAAGGGCAGGTGGGTCAGGTGCCCTTGTCTGATGCGCGCGCCTAGATGTCCTGCCTCAAGACGTCCCGAACGCGGCTGATGGGTGGACGGTTGCCGATCGCTGAGTGGCGCCGCTGCTCGTTGTAGTGCTCAAGCCAGTGTGGCAAGGCGCGAGCGCGGTGTGCAGATGAGCG